>NZ_JACVVG010000005.1:0-178198 GCF_016647875.1 Pseudomonas sp. S36
TGTGGGAGCGGGTTTACCCGCGAACACCGGCAAAGCCGGTGCCACACACCGCGGTGCTTGCTTCGCGGGTAAACCCGCTCCCACAGAATGGCTTTTTGCTACAGAGCGGTGGTGAATTGGCCTCTGGGTTATTGTCGGGATTGGCTATCGTGGGCCGTGTAGAGGGGCGTTAGTGTAGGCCCCTTCCACAGCCTCAGGAGGCCTACCGTGCACAACCGAATCGAATGGGCCAGGCACGCGCCCGAAGCCCGTAAAGCCATGCTTGGCCTGGAACAGGCCCTGGCCAGTAGTGGCCTGGAAAGCGACCTGCTGGAACTGGTCCGCCTGCGCGCCTCGCAGATCAATGGCTGCGCCTACTGCGTCAACCTGCATGCCAACGACGCGCGCCAGGCGGGCGAAACCGAGGCGCGCCTGCAAACCTTGTGCGTGTGGCAGGAAACCGCCTACTTCACGCCCCGTGAGCGGGCCGCCCTGGCCTGGGTGGAAAGCCTGACGCGGCTCCCGGAGCGCGGTGCGCCGCAGGCCGAGTACGAAGCCCTGCACGACCATTTCGAGCCTGGCGAAGTGGTCAACCTGACCTTGGCCATTGCCACCATCAATGCCTGGAACAGGTTCGGCGTAGGCTTTGCGATGGTACCCGCCTGACCGCCCACCCGGTGCTTCAGTGCTGGGCCAGCAGCGCCCGGTAGCTGCCCGGGCTCTGGCCAGTCCACTTCTTGAAAGCGCGGTGGAACGCGCTGGGCTCCTGGAAGCCGGCCTGTTCGGCAATCTCGGCGATGCTCAGCACGCCCTCGCGCAAATGCTCAAAGGCCCTGGCGCGGCGCACTTCGTCCTTGATCTGCTGGTACGAACGGCCCTCACGCTCCAACTGGCGGCGGAACGTGCTGGCGCTGATGCCTTGCTGTTGCGCCAGCACCGCCAGGGTGGGCCACTGCCCATGGCGCCGGGCACGCAGATGGCGGTAAACCTTGGCGACCAGGCCATCATGGTTGCGAAAGCGGATCACCAGGCCCTGAGGTGCGCTGCGCAAAAAGGTTTTAAGGGCAGCCACGTTCTGCACCACGGGCAACTGCAGGTACCCACTGTCGAACTCCACTTCGGTGCGCCCGCTGCCCAGCCGCAGGTCCGGCCCCCACAACAGCAGGTCGTCCTCCTGAGCCGGGCGCCCGACCGCCAGTTCGGTGCGGTCGATGGCAATGCGCCGCCCGGCCAGCCAGCAAAGCATGCCAATCATCAGTACCAGGTAGGTTTCTTCGGCATAAACACGGGTCAGAGGGTCCGGGATACTCGATTGCACGCTCAGCAGCGCCCTGCCACCGCGCACGCTCAGGCTGCCGCGCAGGTCACGCAGGAACAGGCCGAACCCTGCCAGGCACTGGCGCAGGGCTTTTTCCAGGCTGGGCTCCAGGATCACTCCCCGGCAGATCAGGGCAAAGCTGCCCAACGGCATGCCATGGCTGTCCAGGCAGAAGAACTCGTCGTCCAGGTGCTGGATCAGGGCGAGCCACAGCCTGGCAACTGCCTTGGCCGGCACGCGCCCCTGCGGCTGCTGCAGCACGTGCGGGTCGATGCCCGCCGCCCGCAGGTATGAGTCGCGCACGGTGGGGTCGTTGCGCAGTGCGTGCAGCATGGGGCTGAGGAAGTACACGGCGACCGAATCGCTATCGCGCATGGTGGTGTTCGCTGTCTATGCTGAGTGGCAAAAAACGCCAAGGGTTCTGAACAGTTCCGGCATAGGCTGCAGCGGTGCCTTTGCCTAGACTCGGACCCACTCCCGGGTCACCGGCCATTCTCGCAGAGGCTGGGCCGGTCCCGCCATGCTTTAGCTTCTGGAGCGCCCATGAGCAGCAAAGAAATCTACGTGGTCAGTGCCGTCCGTTCCGCCATCGGTGGCTTTGGCGGCGCACTGAAAGACTTGCCGTTGGCCGACCTCGCCAGCACGGTTACCCGGGCCGCCATCGAGCGTTCAGGTGTGGCAGCCGAACACATTGGCCATCTGGTGATGGGTACGGTCATCCCCACCGAACCGCGCGATGCCTACCTGGCGCGGGTGGCGGCCATCAACGCCGGCTTGCCGAAGGAAACCCCGGCGTTCAACGTCAACCGCTTGTGTGGTTCGGGCCTGCAGGCCATTGTTTCGGCAGCCCAGTGCCTGCTGTTGGACGATGCCGAGGTGGCCGTGGCCGCTGGCGCCGAGTCCATGAGCCGCGGCCCCTACCTGTTGCCACAGGCCCGTTGGGGCGCGCGTATGGGGGACCTGAAAGGCATCGACTACACCGTCGGGGTACTGCAGGACCCGTTCCAGCACTTTCACATGGGTATTACCGCCGAGAACGTCGCCACCCAGTGCGGCATCACCCGGCAGATGCAAGATGAACTCGCCCTGGTCAGCCAGCAGCGCGCAGCCCGCGCCATCGCCGAGGGCCGTTTTGCGGGCCAGATCGTGCCGCTGGAGCTGAAAACGCGTAAAGGCACGGTGCAGTTCAGCGTTGACGAGCACGTACGCGGAGATGTCACCGCTGAGCAACTGGCGGGCATGAAACCCGTGTTCAAGCCAGACGGTTCGGTCACTGCGGGCAACGCCAGCGGCATCAACGATGGCGCTGCCGGCCTGGTACTGGCCAGTGGCGATGCGGTCAAGCGCCTGGGCCTTATGCCGCTGGCGCGTGTGGTGGGCTATGCCCACGCGGGTGTAGAGCCGGCGCTGATGGGGCTGGGGCCGATCCCGGCCACCCGCAACGTGCTGGCGCGCACGGGGCTCAAGGTGCAAGACCTGGATGTGATCGAGTCCAACGAGGCCTTTGCTGCCCAGGCCTGCGCCGTCACCCGTGAGCTGGGCTTGGACCCGGACAAGGTCAACCCCAACGGCTCGGGCATTTCCCTGGGCCACCCCGTGGGCGCGACCGGGGCAATCATCGCCACCAAGGCCATCCACGAACTGCAACGCATCCAGGGGCGTTACGCCCTGGCCACCATGTGCATCGGCGGCGGCCAAGGCATTGCCGTCGTCTTCGAACGCGTCTGAACAGGGCTGCCCCATGAACATCGAACACATCGCCGTGATCGGCGCCGGCACCATGGGCAACGGGATCGCCCAGGTCTGTGCCATAGCGGGTTACCCGGTTGTGCTGGTGGATGTTGCTGACGCGGCGCTGGAGCGCGGTGTCGCCACCTTGAACAAGAACATGCAGCGCCAGGTGAGTAAAGGCACGCTGACCGCCGAGCAGGCAGCCGCCGCCAGCGCCCGTATCCGCACCACCACCGACTATGCCGGGCTTGGCACTGCGCAGCTGGTCATCGAGGCTGCCACCGAAAACCTGCAGCTCAAGCAGCGCATCCTCCAGCAAGTGGCGGCCAACGTTGCCACTGACTGCGTGATCGCCACCAACACCTCGTCGCTTTCAGTGACGCAGCTGGCCGCCAGTATCGAGCACCCGGAGCGCTTTATCGGGGTGCACTTCTTCAACCCCGTGCCCATGATGGCACTGGTCGAGATAATCCGCGGGTTGCAGACCAGCGACGGCACCTACGCCCAGGCGCTGCTGTTGACCGAAAAGCTCGGCAAGCGCCCGATCAGTGCCGGTAACCGCCCCGGCTTCGTGGTCAACCGTATTCTGGTACCAATGATCAACGAAGCCATCTTCGTGCGCCAGGAAGGCCTGGCCAGTGCTGAAGACATCGATACGGGCATGTGCCTGGGCTGTAATCAACCCATCGGCCCGTTGGCACTCGCTGACCTGATCGGCCTGGACACTTTGCTGGCGATCATGGAGGCCTTCCACGAGGGCTTCAACGACAGCAAGTACCGACCTGCCCCTCTGCTAAGGGAAATGGTTGCGGCGGGCTGGCTCGGGCGCAAGAGCGGCCGCGGCTTCTTCACCTACTGAGGCGATGCGCCATGCCCCCACTCGATGCCGCGCTGCGCTGTGCCAATTTTGAAGAGCGACGTGACCGGGCCATGGCGCTGTTCGCAGAAAAAGGCTTCGGCCAGGTCAGCATGCGCGAACTGGCCGCCCACATCGGGCTGAGCGCCGGCTCGCTGTACCACCACTTCCCCAGCAAGCAGGACCTGCTGTTCGACCTGATCGAGGAGCTGTACGAAGAGCTGCATGCCACCCTCGGCCAAAGCCGCCAGGCGATGGCACGTGGGGTATCGGCGCTGAGTTGCCTGGTTGCGGCGCACTGGCAATTGCATGCCGAGCGGCCCTTGCAGTTCCGCCTGGCAGAGCGTGACCTGTGCTGCCTCAACGAGGCGCAGCAGGCACAGCTGGCGGCTTTGCGTTCACGGTATCAGGCGGAGTTGTTGCGGCTGATTGCACCGCAGGCCAGGCTGAACAAACAGGCGTTGCTGGCCACCGCGCAGGTGTTGGCAACGTTGCTGAATCAGTTGCCGGGCATGCTCCAGGCATTGCCCGAGCGCGAGGGCCTGGCCCTCATGGAACGCATTGTACTGGGCGGGCTGGAGCGGGCCCTGGCTTAGGCACCCCACTTTTTGGCAACGTTACCCCCGCCCTGCATCAGCACAGCTGGTTCTGGATCTGATCGCGCAACGTGTTCAGGTCGAATGGCTTGGCCAGAATCGGCGCCTTGCGCGCGATAGGGCTGCCAGACTCAAGGATTTCCGCCGGGTAGCCACTGATGAAGATCACCTTCAGGTCCGGGCGCAACTTTACCGCGGGCTCGGCGATGTCTACACCGGAAATGCCGCCAGGCAAGCGGAAGTCGGTCACCATCAAGTCGAGGTGCGGCTTGCTCGCCAAAATGGCGAACGCCTGCTCGCCGTCTTCCGCCACCAGCACGTGGTAGCCCTCACCGGCCAGGTAGTCCCGCAGAATCATGCGGATTGCCGGCTCATCTTCCACCACCAGCACCACATCTTGCGCATCTTCACTCATATCGAAACCTTGAAATTCTTGCAGTTGGCCATCAGACCCCAGGCTCAGGCAGAGGTTGCCCGCACCTGATCGTTTTGTTGTTCTCGCTCACCGAGCGGTAATTGCAGGGTGAAGGTGGCACCTTCGCCCTCCTCGCTTTCCACCACTATACGCCCGCCATGGGCCTGTACGATCTGGTCGGAAATGTACAACCCCAACCCCAGCCCGCCTGTGGCCTGCTGCGTCGCCACCCGCTCGAACTGCTGGAAGATGCGCCGCTGGTTGGCGGCACCAATACCGATGCCGTGGTCCCGCACCTGGACGCACGCCATGTCGTCCTCCTGGAACACGCGAACCTGTACAGGTTTGCGTTCGCCATAACGCAAAGCATTGGACAACAGGTTGGCCAGTACTTGTTCAATCCGAAATTCGTCCCACTCACCGTGCATAGGCCCAGGGCACTGCAACTCGATACGCGTGTCCAGCGCAGCGGCCTGGGCAGCGAAGTTTTCCGCCAGGCCACGCACAAGCTGGCACAGGTCGAATGCCTTCGGGCGCAGGGACAGTTTGCCGGTGCGGATGCGCGAAACGTCGAGCATGTCTTCAATCAGGCGGATCAGGCTGTTGATCTGCCGTTCATCGCGCTCGACCATGGCCTGGAGCTTGTCGCGGCTGAAGGCATCGAGGTTGCCGCGTGCCAGGTGCAGCTTGCGCAGTTGGGTTTCCAGAATCAGGCCATTGAGCGGGGTGCGTACTTCGTGGGACACGATCGACATGAAGTCGTCACGCATGCGCACGGCACGCTCAAGCTCCCCACGTGCAGCCTGCAACTGGCCAAGCAGCTGTTCCTGCTCCTGACGGCTGCGCTCCAGCGCCTGCAACTGCCGGTCCAGCACCTTGCGCTGGCGGTAAAGGTCGACGAACACCGAGACCTTGCTCTTCACCGCGAAGGTATCCAGCGGCTTGTAGAGAAAATCCACTGCCCCGCTTTCATAGCCCTTGAAGGCATAGTCCTTCTCGCGCCCGGCTGCGGTCACGAACACGATCGGAATGTTGCGGGTTTTCTCTGTGCCACGCATCAGTTCGGCCAGCTCGAACCCATTCATGCCGGGCATCTGCACATCCAGGATCGCCAGGGCGAACTCGTGCTCGAGCAACAGCGACAATGCGGCTTCGGCGGACTGTGCCTGGTGCACCTCACGGTCCTCGCCCTGGATCAGGGCGTCGAGGGCCAGCAGGTTCTCCGGCAAATCATCGACGATCAGCAATTTGGCGATGGTGTGGCTTAGCATGCGCTGGGTTCCAGGGTTGCGAGCAACTGCTCGATGCCGCTCAGAGGAAGAATATGGTCAGGCCTGTGCAGGGCCAGGGCGGCCTCCGGCATCAGCGCAACCTGTGCGTCGCGGGGGTCTTGGACAATGGTCCGGCCGCCGCTGTTCTTGATGTAGGCCAGCCCTTCGGCGCCGTCTTCATTGGCACCGGTGAGCAGTATACCCAGCAGGCTTTTGCCAAAGGCGTCCGCTGCCGACATGAAAAGGTAGTCGATGGAAGGCCTGGAAAAATGCCGCGGGGGCTCCTGGCTCAGCGACAGGGTCAGGTCACGCTCTACCGACAGGTGGTAGCCAGGGCCGGCCACGTAGATCGCCCCCGGCTGCAAAGGCTGCTTGTCACGCGCTTCGCACACCGGCCGGCCAAGCCGGCGTTGCAACACATCGGCCAGGTGGCTTTCGCGGTTGTGCGGCAAGTGCAGCAGGCACAGGACCGACACTGCCATGTCGGCCGGCAGCCCGCCCAGCACCTTGAACAGCGCTGTCACGCCGCCTGCCGAGGCGCCAATTACCACAGCACGGATACCCTTCATAGCTTGCGGTAAATCCGCTCGGGCCGAACCCAGGGCTCGAAGCGCTGGCCGTAGGCAGAAAAGTCGATCGACTCCTTGCTGCCCAGCACCAGAAAGCCGCGGTGGCACAACGATTCATGGAACAGGCCCAGGGCGCGGTCCTGCAATGCCTTGTCGAAATAGATCAGCACATTGCGGCAAGAGACCAGCTGGGTTTCAGAAAACACACTGTCGGTGGCCAGGCTGTGATCGGCAAAGGTCACCTGCTCGCGCAAGGTGCTGTCCATGATCGCGTTGCCGTAGGCTGCCGTGTAGTACTCGGCGAAGTCCCGGCGCCCACCCGCCAGCCGGTAGTTCTCGGCATATTCACGCATGCTCTGCATGGAATAGATGCCTTGCTTGGCTTTTTCCAGCGAATGAGGGTTGATGTCGGTGGCATAGATGATGGTGCGCTCCAGCAGGCCCTCCTCGCGCAGCAGGATGGCCATTGAATACACCTCTTCACCTGTGCTGCAGCCTGCGATCCACACCTTGATCGACGGCCAGGTGTGCAGCAACGGCACCACCTCCTGGCGCAAGGCCAGGAAGTGGCCGGGGTCTCGGAACATCTCGCTGACCGGGATCGTCAGGTACTGCAGCAACTGCATGAACATGCTCGGGTCGTGCAGCACACGCTCCTGCAGGGCCGAGACGGTATGGCAGTCGAACTGGCGCAAGGCATGCAGGATCCTGCGCTTGATCGAAGCACCGGAATAATTGCGAAAATCGTAGCTGTACTTGAGGTAGATCGCCTCGATCAGCAAACGGATTTCAATGTCGGTGTTACGTTCGCTACTCAAATTCGCTCCAGTTGCGGTAGCCATACGCGGATCAACGAGAACAGGCGGTCCAGGTCGATGGGTTTGGCCAGGTAGTCGTTGGCACCTGCCTGCAGGCAGCGGTGCTGGTCATCCTTCATGGCCTTGGCGGTCACGGCGATGATCGGCAGCTTGCGCCAGCGCGGTTGCTGGCGGATCAACCGGGTGGCCTCGAAGCCATCCATTTCCGGCATCATCACATCCATCAGCACCAGGTCGATGTCTTCATGCTGCTCCAGGCGCTCGATGGCTTCACGCCCGTTGCGGCCAATCTCGACGATGGCACCTTTGTGCTCCAGGGCGCTGGTCAGGGCGAAGATGTTGCGCACATCGTCGTCCACCAGCAGGATCTTGCGGCCTTCGAACACCTTGTCGCGGCTGCGCGCGGTCTTGAGCATGCGCTGGCGCTCATGGGAGAGCTGCGATTCGACCTTGTGCAGGAACAGCGTCACCTCGTCGAGCAAACGCTCCGGCGAGCGTGCGCCCTTGATGATGATCGAGCGCGAGTACTTGAGCAGGTCGGCCTCTTCCTCGCGGGTGAGGTTGCGGCCGGTGTAGACGATGACCGGCGGGAACGAGCGGATGTCTTCTGCCGTCATGCGCTTGAGCAGTTCGTTGCCCAACATGTCGGGCAGCTTGAGGTCGATGATCATGCAGTCGTAGATGTTCTCGCGCAGCAGTGCCAGCGCCTCCTGCGCCATGCCCACTGCAGTGATCTCGACATCGTCGTCGCCAATCAGGCGCGCGATGCTCTCGCGCTGCAGGTCGTCGTCTTCCACCAGCAGAATGTGCTTGAGCTTCTGAGTGAGCTTGGCCTCCAGCCGGGCGAACACTTCCTTGAGTTCCTCACGGCTGGTGGGTTTGACCGCATAGCCCACCGCGCCCATGTGCATGGCCGCCTCTACACGGTCCTCCACCGAAATGATGTGTACCGGGATGTGCCGGGTATTGGCCTGCTCCTTGAGGCGCTGCAGCACCGTGAGCCCAGAGTGGTCCGGCAGGCGCATGTCGAGCAGGATGGCGTCGGGGATGAACCGTGCGGCCAGCTCGAAGCCTTCGTCGGCGCCATGGGCCACCAGGCAGCTGTAGCCCAGTTCATGAGCCAGGTCGAACAGGATGCGCGCGAAATTCGGCTCATCTTCGATTACCAGGATGCAGCGGTTGGCGAACGGCGCACGCTCGCGGTCATCGGTGAAGGCCAGCGGCGGCGCCTTGGGCGCGAGGGCGGATGGCACGGGTGCCAGGGGTACTGGCTCTGCTGCCGGGCGCAGGTTCAGGGGCTGGAACTGCTGCTCGACGGCATCATGGTGCTCCGGCAGCGTCAGGCTGAACACACTGCCCTCGCCGGGTGTGCTGTCGACGGTAATCTGCCCACCCAGCAGGCGGGCAAGGTCACGGGAAATCGACAGCCCGAGGCCCGTGCCGCCGTAGCGGCGGTTGCTGGTGCCATCCACCTGGTGGAATGCGCCGAAAATCGCCTGCTGCTGGTCGCCGGCGATGCCTATACCGGTATCGCGCACGGTGAACGTGATGCCCGTACCGGGCGTGTAGCCGATGTTCAGGCTGACCTGCCCGCGCTCGGTAAACTTGATGGCGTTGGACAACAGGTTCTTCAGGATCTGCTCCAGGCGCTGGCGGTCCGTAAAGAGGGTGGCCGGGACCTGGGCGTCGGCGGTGACCTCGAAGGCCAGGCCTTTCTGACCGGCCAGCGGCCTGAACATGTCGCGCAGGCCTTCGACCAGGCGCTCGACGTGGGTGGTTTCGGGTCGCACTTCGAGCTTGCCGGCCTCGACCTTGGCGATGTCGAGAATGTCGTTGATCAGGTTGAGCAGGTCATTGCCCGCCGAATAGATGGACTCGGCGAACTTGACCTGCTCCTGGCTAAGGTTGCCTTCACCGTTCTCTGCCAGCAGTTTGGCCAGAATCAGCGAACTGTTGAGCGGGGTACGCAGTTCGTGGGACATGTTGGCCAGGAACTCGGACTTGTATTTGCTTGATCGCTGCAACTCGTCGGCGCGGGCCTGCAACTCGGCCTGGGCACGGCTGAGTTCCTCGTTCTTGAGGTCCAGGGCGTCGGTGCGATCGGACAACTGCTCGTTGGTCTGCTCAAGTTCCGCTTGCTGGGTTTCCAGGTAGGCCTGGGATTCCTTGAGCACGCGCGACTGTTCTTCGAGTTCTTCGTTGGCCGTTTTCAGCTCTTCCTGCTGCACTTGCAGTTCTTCGTTGAGCTGTTGGGTTTCGGCCAGTACTTCCTGCAGGCGCTGGCGGTAGCGGGCGGTTTCGATGGACATGCCCAGGTTGCCAGCCACGCGCTCGAGCATCTCGGCATCACGGTCCTGGAGCGGTCGCAACAACCCTAGCTCGATGACACCGTTGACCAGGCCGTCCTCGGTCGCAGGCACAATCAGGCCACTGCGCGGCAGGCCGCTGCCCAACCCGGAAGCGAGACGGTAGTAATCCTGGGGCAGATCGTCCAGGCGGATGATGCGCTCTTCGCGCACCGCCTGCGCCAGCAACCCGTGATGGTCGCCCAGGCGCTGCTCACGCGCCTGCTCTTCGGCGCCCAGGCCATAACTGGCGACACGCACCAGGTTGCCGTGCTCGTCGCGCACATAAACCGCGCCTACCACGCTGCCCAGATAGGAGGCGAAAAAGCGCAGGATGTTGTCACCCAGCATGGGCAGTGTCAGTTGCCCAAGCACCTGCTGAGCCAGTTGCGTCTGGCCGTTGCGCAGCCACGCCTGATGTTCCAGCCGCTCAGCGGCACGTTGCTGCGCCCGCAGGTTCTGGTCGTAATTGCTGGAAAGCGCAATCAGGTCGCGGCGGCCGAGGTAGGCGAGCAGCGCGCTGAGCCCGATAAGCAGAATAATGAAGGCGGCAATGGAGGTAACGGTAATGGTGCTGACCGACTCGTTACGCGTCAGGCGCAGTTGCTGTTCTGCACCGATCAAGTCCTCGAACTCCCGGCGGATTTCATCGGTCAGGCGCTTGCCGCGGCCTTTGCCGATCATATCGCGGTAGTCACCCTCGCCGCGCCGCAGGCTGATCATTTCTGCGCCGAAATCGTTCCAGGCCCGCTGCAGCGCGATCAGCCGATCAATCCGGGCGACTTGCAGCGGGTTGTCTTCCACCAACCCGCGCAGGCCCTGCAGGCTGTTGAAGATACGCGGCTTGGCCACTTCGTACGGGTCCAGGAAACGCTCATCACCACTGATCAGAAACCCGCGCATGCCGGTTTCCATGTCGATGGACAGTTTCAGTGTCTCGTTGGCGTCGCTGATCACCCGGTCGGTGTGCTCCACCCACTGCATGGCCGAGAGCAAATAGTTGATCACGGCAACGAACGCCACGGCGCCCAGCAGGCCCAGGCCCAGTGGCAGGCCAATATTGCGGCTCAGCAGCCTGCGAAAGCTGCGTTGGTCCATCGAGGCTGCTTGAATCATGTGATAACGCCCGAGCAATTAACGTCCATGTAGGCCATGGCCGATCATTCGTTATTGTGAGCCACCGCCTGCGTGAAGCAAATCCTGCCTGGTCGGTCAGGGCGGGGCATTTAGCCAGTATTTGAAAGATGCCTGCGCCAATCGTTCCATCTAATTGATGAGAAAGGTATCCTCGGGAACTTCTGGGGCCTTTCAGCGTACAGATTAGAGACACTATTAATGACAGGATCCCAACCATGCCCCTTCTGGTAGTCGAAGACGACGACATCGTACGCATGCTCATGGTCGATGTGCTCGAAGAACTCGGCTACGAGATCATCGAAGCAGAAGACGCTACGTCTGCCCTGCGAGTACTCGAGGACGCTAACCAGCACCTGGACCTGATGATAACCGATGTGGGTTTGCCCGACATTCGGGGTGAAGAGTTGGCGGCCCGTGCGCGGGGCTTGCGCCCGGTGCTCAACATCATGTTCGCCAGTGGCTATGCCGACAGCTTCGATCTGCCGGAGGGCATGCACCGGATCAGCAAGCCGTTCAGCATCGATCAGCTCCGGGACAAGGTGGCCGCGATCGTGGGCCCAGGTGCGGGGGACGAGGGTTAACAGGTTTCGCCCGCTGTTTCGCGTCGCAACAGGTACGTGTCCATGATCCAGCCTTTGCGAAGCCGCGCGCCGGCCCGCAGTTCAAGGATGCGCGCTTTGACGGCCTCCAGAGGGCCGGCGACCAGCAATTCGTCCTCGGTGCCCAGGTAGGCGCCCCAGTAGATCGTAAGGGCCGGGTCATTCAGGGTGGCGAATGCGCACTGGCCATCGAGCATGACTACCACGTTGTCAATTCGATCGACCCCCGCCAATTGCCGCCCGGGCAGTATTAGCAGAGGCTCGCCAATGCGGTTGAGGGCTATCCGGTGACGCGCTGCCAATACTTGCACGCTGCTGATACCAGGGATGACGTGCACCTGCAGGCGCACACCCTGCTCTTGCACCCGCGTTAAAATACGCAGCGTGCTGTCGTACAGCGTTGGCTCGCCCCATAACAGGAACGCGCCGCACTCGCCCGCAGCGATGTGTTGCTCGATCAACGTGGCATAGACGGTGGCGCGCTCGCGGTGCCAATCACGCACGGCCCCCACGTAGTCGGCTGGGTTGCCTTCCCGTGTAGGGTCGGGCATTTGTACCAGGCGGTAGCCGCCCTCCGGGCGGTAGCGTTCGAGGATACGTTTGCGCAGGTGCAACAGGTCTTGCTTGTCAGGGCCTTTGTCCATGATGAAGAGCACGCTGGCGCGGCGCAGGGCGGTGACTGCCTGGTAGGTGACCTGGGCGGGGTCGCCCGGGCCGATGCCGATGAGCAAGACTTCTTTCACACGTGTGCCTTCCAGACTGTTTGATTCGCGGATTCGTAGGCGCGAGCATAGCGTGCGATGCGCAGGTGGTTTTGACAAATCATGATGAAACATGAACACCTGCTTCACACATTTTTCACACCGCCGGGGGCATCATCAACACAGCTAAAGGATTAGCGACCCCATCAAGCGCCCGCACACGCGGGCCTCTAATTCCAACGCCCTGCCCCGTGCAGGGCGTTTTATTTGCGCAATCGATTCACTGCCGTATCATGGGCAGCCTGTCCGTTTTGCCGGGGTACCACTCCCGGCCCGTCTCAGGAGTACACATGAGCCTGCACGATCTGCAAACCCTGCCGGGCGTGACCGCCCAACCCGATACTGCCACCGCCCAGTTCGTGTTCAACCACACCATGCTGCGGGTCAAGGACATCCAGAAATCGCTGGACTTCTACACCCGTGTACTGGGCTTCCGCCTGGTGGACAAGCGCGATTTTCCCGAGGCCGAATTCAGCCTGTACTTCCTAGCCCTGGTCGATCCACAGCACATTCCCGAAGATGACCACGCACGCCACCAGTGGATGAAATCGATCCCGGGTGTACTCGAGCTTACTCACAACCACGGCACTGAAAGCGATGCCGGTTTTGCCTATCACGATGGCAATACCGACCCACGTGGTTTCGGCCATATCTGTGTCTCGGTACCGGATGTCCGTGTCGCCTGCGCACGCTTCGAAGCCCTGGGCGTACCCTTCCAGAAGCGCTTGCAGGATGGCCGCATGAACCACCTGGCCTTCATCAAGGACCCTGATGGCTACTGGGTTGAAGTGATCCAGCCCACCGACCTCAAGGGCTAAGGCCCTGCCAGGCTCGCTCGTCGGGCCGAATTTCCCAGGCACCCCGCTGTGGTATATGGAGTGAAGGCTTCACCTGCCACAGCGAGGTACTGACCATGCAATCCCTGCACTGTGAATACCGCCAGCACATCATCACCGCCAGTGTGATGCCCCACCCCGACTCGCCCCTGCCCTATAGCGCCGGCTGCCTGATTACTGCCCCTGATGGGCACATGAGCAGACGCCTGTCGATGCCGATGCAGTTTTTCTCCGACCTTGGCAATGCCCAGCACGTATCGCTGGCCCACGGTCGCGCACTGGTCGATCGCCAGCTGGACGATGGGCAGCAGGTGTTCTGAGGCATCGTGATCGGGCATCAGGCGTCCCTGGCGTAGGCCACAGCTGCCTGCACCTGGCTGTGCGTGGGCCTCACACCGGTGTACAGCACAAACTGCTCCAGCGCCTGCAAGGCGATCACCTCCAGGCCGGTGATGACCGGCTTGCCCAACGCGTGGGCGCGGCTGATGAGTGGCGTTTGCGCAGGCATGGCGACCACATCGAAGACCCGCTCGGCCGCGGCGATGGCGTTTTCGCTGAATGCCAGCTGATGGGCCTCCGGGCCGCCGGCCATGCCCACCGGTGTAACGTTCACCAGCATCGGTGGGCACAGGTCGCCCAGTTCGGGTAGCCAGCGATAGCCGCAAACATCCGCCAACTGGCGGCCCGCCTGCTCGTTACGGGCGACGATGATGCCTTCTGTAAAGCCTGCATCGCGCAGGGCGCTGGCCACCGCCTTGGCCATGCCGCCGCTGCCGCGCAACGCAAACGCGGTACCAGGGTCGACCTGATGCTGGCTCAGCAACTGGCGCACGGCCATGTAATCGGTGTTGTAGGCCTTCAGGTGGCCGTCGGTATTCACCAGCGTGTTGACCGACTCGATGGCGGCTGCGGAAGGGTCGATCTCATCCACGAGCGCCATGCAGGCTTCTTTGTAGGGCATGGAGACCCCGCACCCGCGAATGCCCAGTGCGCGGATACCCGCCACCGCAGCTGGCAGGTCATCGGTGCGCATGGCCTTGTAGTAGAAGTCCAGGCCGAGCTGTTGATACAGGTGGTTATGAAAGCGCACACCAAAGGTGCCAGGGCGGCCTGCCAGGGAAATGCACAGTACGGTATCCCTGCTGGGGGTGGTGGACATGGGTGCTCCTCGGTCATGAGTAAAACGATTGAGCAGCGTACCAGAGCGCTCCATTTGTCGCCCCTTACACAACCTTTACCCTTCCCCCATACACAGCTGACCGAGTGCCGAGTCATAGTAAGCAGGCCCCGACTCGGGGTTTTCCATGAGGTTGCTCCATGAACCGTAATATTGCCGCAATCGCACTGCTGGCCGGCGCCTTGGCCATCAGCGGGCCCGCTGCTGCCCATGGTCGCGGTTGGGCCGGGCCCGGGCCCCTGCTGGGTGCCGCTGTGGTCGGTGCAGTGATCGGCGCCACGGCCTACGGCGGCCATGACCGCACCGTTTACGTCGAACGCCCGCCCGTGTACTACGCGCCACCACCGGTTTACGTACAGCCACCGCCCCAGCCGGTGTACTACCAGCCTTACTACGCGCCCGCCCCGCCACCGCCGCCGGGCTACCGCGCCTACTATGGCCCGCCACCGGTCTATTACGGCCCACCCCGTTGGTAAGGTTGAAAGAACTGATAACGACTATTGAGCACGTTGATTTCTCATGCCACGCGCTGCTGGCTAAGGTAGAGCCATGTTCCACAGGAGGCACCCATGGCCACTATCCAGATCATGTCCGTTGTCGGCAGCGCAGTGCCTACCCCGCTGCGGGAGCAGGGCCTGTTGGCCTGCTGGTACCTGATGCGCAACGGCGAAGCGGTGAGTGGCCCGTTGCGTAGCCTGGCATCGGCCAAAGCGCTGGCCGAACAGTTGCAACCCGGCATGTTGCTGGCATGACACCCCATTTGATGCGTTGCTCCCTCCCTTGTTGCCCGCCTTCGTGCGGGCTCTTTTTTTGCGGTTCGGTGCACGCCGTTTTCATCGCTACTGCGGCCAGTACCAAAAAGCGGTAACCTTCCAAGGCTGAGCATTCGTCCGCCCGCTGACGAACAGCGTTGGTCTTTCCGGACGAGGCTTCCTGCATATGACCGCATTGGTCGATGATTTTCGTGATAGAGCCGTGGATGTCATGGCCAGGGGCGGTTCGATTCTGCCGCTACTCGAAGCCTTGGTCATTGCCCTGGCTGCGGGTATTCCCGGCAGCCATGTGGGTGTCAACATCCTCGACAAGCCGGGTAAAACCTTTCGGTACTCGCTCTTCCCAAGCCTGCCGGCCGACTTCAGCAAACAATTGGTGGGCAACCCGATTACCGGCAAGCGCGGCTCCTGCGGCCTGGCGATTTTAAGTGGCAAGGTCATAGAGGTGCCTGAAGTCGCCACCGATGCGCGTTTTTCTCCCGAATGGAAAAACCTGTTTCACCAGCACCGCTTGCTGGCACTAGCCTCATTCCCTGCCTTGAGCAAAGAGGGCGATGTGCAGGGTACGCTGGCCGTCATCTACGACCCGCAGAGGCCACCCAGTGCCGAGCAGCGCCACGCCATCACCTGCGCTTCACGGCTGTGTGCGCAACTGTGTGCCTACAGCCGCACCCAGGAAGCTAACCAGATACTCATCGCGGAACTCGATCACCGCATGAGAAACCTGTTCAGCACCATCGGTGCGGTCGCGGTGCTCACAGCAAGGCACTACCCGGAGTTCCCGCAGTTTCGTAGAACGCTGGATAACCGCTTGTTGATGATGCAGAAAGCGCACGCGTTGGCGTTGGCCGACAAATCATCGCGCCTCACTGAGTTGCTGGCTGAAACCCTGGCCCCGTACATGGCAGAGACGGCAGGCTGCTACTCGGGCCCCGACATCATCCTGGCGCCCGAGGCTGCCTCCGCATTGGCGTTGGTTTTGCACGAACTGGCAACCAACGCCGCCAAGTACGGGGCATTCTCCCAGCCTGGGGGCGCGGCGACTATCCGCTGGCACCTGGAAGACCATGCCGAAGAAGGCTGCCAATTCAGGTTCGCATGGCAGGAACACAATGGCCCGCCGGTCTGCCCTCCCCAGCGCAAAGGGTATGGTTCGCTGATGATTCACGGCAGCTTGCGCAATGCGTTCGATGGGAAGGCGGAATTTGCCTACCACGTTGAAGGGTTGCGCTGCACCATCAGCGCCCCGTTCAGCGCACGCCTGGGCAAGGCGGCCGAGGGCGAGTGCGTACTCATATGACTTGGGGCCGCCTTGCGCCTCGGATTAAATTCTCTTCACCTTGCGCCCTTTTGGAATAAGGCATTCGACAGCTGTTCAGCCATACTCCAGAATGCGCCGGTTCTGGGCAAAACCCTCGCACAGCCAACGACATACCAACCATTAGTGAGTCACAACGTGAAAACAACCCTGTCCATCCTCAGCCTGCTGCTGTTGTTCACAGGTACCGCAACCCAGACGTCGATTGCTGCTGCCGCTCAGCCTCACGCCCAACTTCAGCGCGACCCTGCCAAACTGCACCTGGCATCGGGCAGCGCGTTGCTGATCGACCTGAACACCAACCAGGAACTGTATTCAAGCCATCCAGACCGCGTGCTGCCCATCGCCTCGGTCACCAAGTTGATGACGGCGATGGTGGTGCTTGACGCGAAGCAGCCGATGGACGAAATGCTGACCATGACCATCGCCAACAACCCGGAGATGAGAGGCGTTTACTCCCGGGTGCGGCTGGGCAGTGAACTGAACCGCCACGAAACCCTGCTGATTACCCTGATGTCATCGGAAAACCGTGCGGCCACCACCCTGGCCAACCATTACCCTGGCGGCTACCCGGCGTTCATCAAGGCAATGAATGCCAAGGCCCGCAGCCTGGGCATGACCCACACACGCTATGTGGAGCCTACCGGGCTGTCCACCCAGAACGTCTCCACCGCGCGGGACCTGACCAAGCTGCTGATGGCATCGCGCAAGTACCCCATGCTCAGCAGCCTGTCGACCACGCGTGAAAAAACGGTGGCCTTCCGCAAGCCCAACTACACCCTGGGTTTCCGCAACACCGACCACCTGGTCAACAAGAGCAACTGGGACATCAAGCTGACCAAGACCGGGTTCACCAACGAGGCGGGGCACTGCCTGGTGCTGTTGACCCGCATGGACAACCGCCCTGTGGCGATGGTGATTCTCGATGCGTTTGGCAAGTACACCCACTTCGCCGATGCCAGCCGTATGCGCCAATGGCTGGAAACCGGTGCGACCAAGCCGGCCCCGGCCGTGGCCATGCAATACAAGGCCGATAGACACGGCAAGGGCCGTGTGGCGGCGGAGTAGGCCTTACAACAGGTCAGGCCTCGGCGCTGAACGTGGCGCCGGCGCTGCTGCTGCCGCTGTCCTTCAATAGCTGCAGCAATTGCCCGGAGGCCGCCAAGATCTGCCCGCTGAGGTTGGCGATGCTGGCTTGCTTGGCCGCCACCGCAGCGGCCTTGGCGGTGTCCTCCATGTTGCTGGCCATCAGTGCTGCCAGCTGCTTCTGCTCCTCGGCCAGCTGCTTTTGCAGATCCTTGATCAATTGCCGCAGTTGCTTCACCGCTTCCGATTCACCCAGGTCGCTGGCCTCGGTGTCTTGCGCCTGGCTAGCCTTGGAAATCCGCATGCTGTCGCTGGGGATGGTCACAGCACCGCCAGGGGCGGCGGCCTGAGCAGTAGCGGCGGCCTCACTCAGTGCCTGGGCCGAGACCCCATTGATCATCAGGTTGCCTGCGTTTATCCCTGCCATGTGGGCTCCCTTCAAAGGTTATGTTCGTCCTACCTCTGCCTATCGGCCGCCGTGGCCGGGTCTTTAGGCTGCTAAATTCCCTATCCCCTGGCTCGTTCCAAAACATGTATCAGCGCTGGCGCGCTCACATTCGACCTTCAGGGAATTGCAGCCATGACCCAGGCCTCACAGCAGGAAACTATCAAAGATCTGATCGGCGTGGGCTTTGGCCCCTCGAACCTCGCCCTGGCCATCGCCTTGGAGGAACTCGCCGAAGTGCAGGGCCATGCACTGGATGCACTGTTCATCGACAAACAGCAGGACTACCGCTGGCATGGCGAAACCCTGGCGACCCAGAGCGAGTTGCAGATCTCGTTCCTCAAGGACCTGGTGTCGCTGCGCAACCCCACCAGCCCCTACAGCTTCGTCAACTACCTGCACCAGAAGCAACGCCTGGCCGATTTCATCAACCTGGGCACCTTTTACCCGTGCCGCCTGGAGTACAACGATTACCTGCGCTGGGCTGCGGAGCATTTCGCCACCCAGGCCGTGTATGGCGAAGAAGTGCTGCGCATCGAGCCCGAGGTTGTAGCCGGCCGCGTCGAACATTTGCGGCTGGTGTCGCGCGACGCCCAGGGCCGGGAATACAGCCGTCGTACCCGTTCGGTGGTGGTGGGCAGTGGTGGCACCCCGAAAATTCCGCAGAAATTCGGCGCGTTCAAGGATGACCCCCGGGTATTCCATCACTCCCAATACCTCAGCAGCCTGAAGAAACTGCCTTGCACCGACGGCAAGCCCATGCGCATTGCAGTGATCGGCTCGGGCCAGAGCGCCGCAGAGGCATTCATCGACCTGAATGACAGCTACCCGTCGGTCAAGGTGGACATGATCCTGCGTGCCACGGCCCTGAAGCCCGCAGACGACAGCCCGTTCGTGAACGAAATCTTTGCCCCGGACTACACCGACCTGGTCTTCAACGAGCCGGCCGATCAACGCAGCAAGTTGCTGGGTGAATACCACAACACCAACTACTCGGTCGTGGACCTGAACCTGATCGAACGCATCTACGGCGTGCTCTACCGGCAGAAGGTCGCCCACCAGCACCGTCACAACGTGCTGTGCCGGCGCCAGGTGGAAGCGGTGGTGGCCACCCGCGACGGGCTGGAGCTGACACTCAGTGACCTCGCCACCGGCCAGCAGCAGACGCACCGCTACGACGCCGTGATCCTGGCGACCGGCTACGAACGCCGCTCGCACCGCGAGCTGCTGGCGCCGCTGGCAGGCTACCTGGACGACTTCAACGTCGACCGCAATTACCGGGTACTGGCCAGCCCCGATCTGCAGGCTGCGGTGTATCTGCAAGGGTTCTGTGAGAACAGCCACGGCCTGAGCGACACCCTGCTTTCTGTGCTGCCATCGCGTGCAGCAGAAATTGGCCGGGCCCTCTACCACGACCTGTCGCACCTGCAAGGCAAACCGCAACCTGCTGTAGCGCTGACCAGCGCCTGACCCACCTTTTCCAGGCCGGCCCATGGTTCCACCACGGGCCGGCTTCGGCCATCTGAAACATTTGCTTGCATTTAAAACGACGGTTTTTTGATTCTCATTCGTCCTTATCAGTACAGCCCTTTTTGGTTGGGCTCACGCTCGACTATCCCCTGCAGAAGACTGTCTGATGGCCAAAACACCGAAAAAATCCAAGTCCAGGTTGTGGTTCCTGGTCCACAGCTGGCTCGCCTTGCCGATCTGGTTCTTCGTGCTCATCGTTTGTTTCACTGGCATGCTCGCCGTGGTCAGCCAGGAGATCGTCTGGCTGGCCGACCCGGCGGTGCGGGCGAACAAGCCTGATGGCGACGTGCAGCGTATGACATTCCAGCAGGTACTGGATGCCCTGCATGAAGCCAAGCCAGACATGATCGTGGGTGGCCTCAGCCAGCCAGATGGCTCGCATTTCGCCGTCAAGGCCAATGTCACCCTGCCAGACGGCACCAGCCCGACGCTTTATGTAAACCCCTACACCGGCGCTATCCAGGGCAAGACCCCGGACTTCAACTTCGAGGCATTCACCCGCGCGCTGCACGGTTGGTGGCTGGTGCCCTTCACCAATGGCTATAGCTGGGGGTGGTACCTGGTCTCGATACTGGGCCTGCCCATGCTGGCCTCGCTGGTGACCGGGCTGGTGGTGTACAAGAAGTTCTGGAGAGGTTTTTTCAAACCCGTACGCACTGGCCATGGCTCGCGTATTTTCTGGGGTGATCTGCACCGCCTGGCGGGGGTCTGGTCGATCTGGTTCATCGCGGTCATCTCCATTACCGGCACCTGGTTCCTGATCCAGGCGGTGCTGGGGGACAACCACATCACCCTCTCCAGCAGGCCAATCGTACCGGTCATCGCCCGTGAGGAGGTCCCGCAAAACCCTGACGGCACCCCTGCCCCGCGCATCGATGTGGACGAGGCCGTGCGCCTGGCCAGCATGGCAATCCCCGGATTGGAGGTCAGCTTCGTGACCCTGCCGTCCACTGCCTACAGCCATATCAGCCTGTCGGGCCCAGGCTGGTACCCGCTGATGTACCAGAATGCGGCAGTGAACCCCTATACCCGCAACGTCGACAGCCGCTTTCTGATCAGCGACCGCTCTGCGCTGGAGTTTGTCACCGAGTCCATGCGCCCGTTGCACACAGGCGATTTCGGCGGCCTGCCGATCAAGCTGGTGTGGTTCTTCTTCGGGCTGGTGCTGACATTGATGGTGTTCAGCGGCCTGCTGATCTGGACCAAGCGCACGGCCCAGGCCACTGCAGCCGCGCTCAAGCGTGGCGAACGCGCTACCCGTCCCGCACGGCGTGAAACCCCCGTGGAGATCCATTCATGAGACATGCCCAGCCCCTCCCTGCCAGTCCGCTGAAACAGGCCTGGCTGAAATGGCGCTTTCACCTGAACATCCTGCTGATCCTCATTCCGCTGGGCTTCATGCCCAAATATTTTGCCGATGCCAGGCTGTTCCGTGGCGAAGCCGGCCTGGGGGCCAACATCGTGCACGACATCCAGGTCGGCCCGTACACCCTGGACCTGGCCGAAATGCTTGATGAAGCGCCGCTGGCGGACGGCCCGGCAGGTTACTTCAAGGATTTCAACGCAGCACTGTGCAAGGCCTGCATCCAGGACGTGAAGGCGACCTACCTGCGTATCGGCAAACCCCGCAGCCTGCGCGCTGCCGGCACTATTTTCTTTGGTGCGCCCTACAACATGAGCACCTCACTGCCCATTCCCCCGCGCACCAGCCCCGACGCCCAGATCTGGATCACCCTGGAAGGCTGGGACGGCAGCATGCACCAGGCTTCGGTCCCACTGGCCCAGGCATCGCCCTCTACCGTGGCGTGGCTCAAGAAACAAGGAGGCAAGAAATGAAACACCTGATGCGCACCTTCGCGCTACCGATGCTGCTACTGGCCGCCGCCCCGGCGATGGCCCACAACCCCATGTGCGAATGCGAGGAACTTGCCAGCGGCCAGGTCAAGTGCACGGGGGGCTTCTCCGATGGCAGCGGCGCCCCTGGCGTAACCCTGGACGTGATTGGTTACGACGAGCAGGTGCTGGTCGGCGGCAAGCTGGGGGAAGACTCGACCCTGACCTTCAAGCGCCCTGATGGCGAGTTCTATGTGCTGTTCGACGCCGGCCCCGGGCATGTGGTGGAAGTCGACTACGCCGACATCCCACAACCATGAGCCGCGCCCAGGTGATACGCCCGGCGGGTGCCGGGCACGAAACGCTGTACGTGCTGCTGGTCAGCGCACTGATCGTGTTGCTGGCAGCAGGGGTGGTGGCGCTGCGTGGCGAGCGTGAAGACGAGCAGGCCATAGAGCGCCACCAGCTCGATGCACGTCGCGACCTAACTGCGGCCGAACAGGGGCTGTATACCGACCTGCGGGTGGCCTTCGATGAAATCCAGATGCTGCGCGAAGAGCACCAGGCTGCCCCGGGTGTGCAGGCGCTGGCCGAAGACGGCCTGCCGCCTTTCGTCGATGACGCCGGCAGCCAGAGCCGCGGCAACCATCAGTGGACGTGGCTGCAGGCCGGCGCCTACCTCGGCCGCAGCCAGGCCCAGGACATCGCCGGCAGCCTGCTGCTGATCCTGCCCGCTGGCAACGACGGCCAACCGGATATCTGGCTACGCCGCGACAGCAGCCACATGCCACCTGACGACCTCGGCCAGGCAGCCTTGATTGCAGCGGGCTGGCGGCAGGTGGTCAGCCACTACGACGCCGGTGTCACCCGCGAACACCGCCACTGAACCCAAAAGGACTTCCCATGTTTCGCTCCGCCCTCGCCCTGCTTCTGGCCATCGCCCTGCCGGCCACGGCCCTGGCCGACAGTGGCAAGCCACTGCGCATCGGCATCACCCTGCACCCGTACTACAGCTATGTGAGCAATATCGTCGCAGACAAGGCCGAAGTGGTGCCGTTGATTCCCGCGGGCTTCAACCCCCACGCCTACGAGCCCCGGGCTGAGGACATCAAGCGCATCGGCACGCTGGACGTGGTGGTGCTCAACGGCGTCGGCCACGACGACTTTGCCGACCGCATGATCGCCGCCAGCGAAAAGCCCGGCATCGCCACCATCGAATCCAACCAGAACGTCCCGTTGCTCGCCGCCACAGGCATCGCCGCACGGGGTGCGGGCAAGGTCGTCAACCCCCATACCTTCCTGTCCATCAGCACCACCATTGCGCAGGTCAACAACATCGCCCGCGAGCTTGGCAAGCTGGACCCGGCGAACGCCAAGTTCTACACGCAGAACGCCCGCGCTTATGGCAAGCGCCTGCGCACCCTGCGGGCCGAGGCCCTGGCCAAGGTGACCGAGGCACCCAGCGCCACCTTCCGCGTGGCCACCATCCATGCCGCCTACGACTACCTGGTGCGCGACTTCGGCCTGGAAGTCACCGCGGTGGTAGAGCCGGCCCATGGCATCGAACCCAGCCCCGCCCAGTTGAAAAAGACCATCGACCAGTTGAAGGCGCTGGATGTGCGGGTGATCTTCTCGGAGATGGACTTCCCTTCCGCCTACGTGGAAACCATCCAGCGCGAGGCCGGCGTTCGCCTGTACCCACTGACCCACATCTCCTACGGGGAATACACCAAGGACAAGTATGAAGTGGAGATGAAGCGCAACCTCGATACCGTGGTGCGTGCCATCCAGGAGAACCGCGCATGACCGCCGCCGCCCACGTGCAGCCGGCTTGTGGCCCGGCCATCGAGTTCGGTGGCATCGACCTCACCCTGGGGCGCACGCGCATTCTTGAGCAGGTGGCCTTCAGCGTCGCGCCCGGCACCGTGCACGCCATCGTCGGCCCCAATGGTGGCGGCAAGAGTTCGTTGATCAAGACACTGCTTGGGCAGATGCCGCACCAGGGTCAGTTGACCCTGCGCTGGCCGGGCGAGCAGGAGGTTATCGGCTATGTGCCGCAGGCGCTGGAATTCGACCGTGGGCTACCCATGACCGTCGATGACTTCATGGCCGCCATGTGCCAGAAACGCCCCGCGTTCCTGGGCTTGTCCCGGCGGGTGCAGCCCGCCATCGACGCCGCGCTGGCGCGGGTCGGCATGCTGGACAAACGCAAGCGCCGCATGGGCGCGCTGTCGGGTGGCGAACGCCAACGGGTGCTGCTGGCCCAAGGCCTGATCCCCGAGCCGCAATTGCTGGTGCTGGACGAGCCCATGTCGGCGCTGGACGAGGCAGGCATTCAGGTTTTCGAGCAGTTGCTGGCCGGTTGGCGCCAGGCCGGCACAACAGTGCTGTGGATCGAACACGACCTGGAGGCGGTGCTGCGCCTGGCAGACCGGGTCACCGGCCTGAGCCGCAAGGTGCTGTTTGACGCACCGCCCGCCCAGGCCCTCACGCCCGAGCGCCTGCTCGGCCTGTTCTCCGTTCACCCGCGCAGCGAGAGCCTTGCCTGATGAGCTTCGAATCCTTCCGTCAACTGGTCCAGCAGTGGGCCACATTGGGCTACCTGCCGGAGGCACTGGCCTACGGTTTTGTGGTCAACGCCTTGCTGGCAGGCCTGATGATCGGCCCGGTCCTGGGTGGGCTCGGCACCTTGGTGGTGGTCAAGCGCTTCGCGTTCTTCTCTGAAGCGGTCGGCCATGCGGCCCTCACCGGCGTGGCAATCGGCATCCTGCTGGGCGAGCCCTATACCGGCCCCTATGGCAGCCTGTTTGGCTACTGCCTGCTGTTCGGC
This sequence comes from Pseudomonas sp. S36, assembly GCF_016647875.1. Taxonomy (NCBI): domain Bacteria; kingdom Pseudomonadati; phylum Pseudomonadota; class Gammaproteobacteria; order Pseudomonadales; family Pseudomonadaceae; genus Pseudomonas; species Pseudomonas sp. S36. The sequence continues at coordinate 24,224 of NZ_JACVVG010000005.1, forward strand.
ATCCTGCTCAACTTCCTGCGCAACCGCACGGGGCTGTCGCCGGATACGCTGATCGGCGTGTTCCTGTCGGTGTCCCTGGCCCTCGGGGCCAGCCTGCTGTTGATGCTGGCCGGCAAGATCAACGTGCACATCCTGGAAAACGTGTTGTTCGGGTCGGTGTTGACCGTAAGCGGCCAGGACCTGGTCGTGCTCGGCATCGTCGCTGCGCTTGTACTGGCCCTGGCCTTGCCGTTGTACAACCGGATCATGCTGGCCAGCTTCAATCCGCAGCTGGCTGCCGTGCGCGGCGTAGCGGTGAAAACCCTGGATTACCTGTTCGTGGTGCTGGTCACGCTGGTCACCGTGGCCTCGGTGAAAGTGATCGGCGCGATTCTGGTGGGTGCCCTGCTGGTGATCCCCGCTGCCGCCGCGCGGTTGGTCAGCCAGTCGCTCAAAGGCTTCTTCTTTTTGTCGGTGCTGATCGCCACGCTCAGCACCCTGCTCGGTATCTTGCTGCCCATCGTCTGCGACCTGCCGGTGCCTTCAGGCGCCGCGATCATCCTGGTTGCCGGCATCTGCTTCGCCCTCGCGGCACTGGCCCGCGCCCTCGTCCCACGCCTGCAAGGAAACCCGGCATGAACCTGAAACGCCTGACCCTGACAGTGGCCCTGGCCAGCCTGCCGTCGCTGTCGTTCGCCACCCAAGTGCTGACCGCCCTGCCCGTGACCCATAGCCTGGCGAGCGCCCTGCTGGACGGCACCACGGTGGAGCTGAAGCGGGCAGCACCGGCCAACCTGCCTGCCAGCCGGCAACCGTCGTACTTCAGCGGGCGCGGCGGCGCCAGTTTGCAGAAGGCGGCTCAGCAGGCCGACGCGGTGATCGGGCTGCGCTCCCTATGGCGCGACGACCCGCTTTACCCGGTGGCCAGGCGCAGCAATATCCGCATCGTGGAAATTGATGCGGCGCGCCCCGTCGACGGTGCACTGCCGGGCATCGCAGTGAGCGGTGACGATGCCCATGCCGCCTACCCCTGGCTGAACCCCACCAACCTCGGGCGCATGGCGGATGTGATGGCCAATGACCTGGAGCGGCTTTCGCCCCAGGACAAAACCAGGATCCAGAGCAACCTGGCGGGGCTCAAGCGCCAACTGCTGGAGCTGGCCGCCAGCAGCCAGACCCGCCTGGCCAAGGTCGACAACCTGACGGTGGTGAGCCTGTCGGAGCGGCTGAGCTACCTGGCCAGCGGGTTGAACCTGGATGTGGTTGAGCAACCGCTGCCGAACGATTGGGATACCGCCGCGCTCGAGGCGCTGGGGGCAAACCTGAAGGCGCAGGATGTGGCCCTGGTGCTGGACCATCGGCAGCCAGAAGCTGCCGTGGCTGAGGTGATCAGGGCATCCGGGGCCAAACTGGTGGTGGTGGAGAGTGACCCTGAGGATGCGCTGGGGGGGCTGAAGGCCAGTGTCGACCAGGTTATCAAGGCGCTGGTCGACAGTTGATGCAGGGTGTGCCGGCTTCAGCTGGGGCATGTGGCACCCGGCTTGCCGGCTATGGGAACCGAGACCCGCGTCGCTAACGCCGCATGCACCGCTGATACCGCTCATCCACCCGCCCGGCAAACCAAGCCGTGGTCAGTTTGCGCGTGATCTTCGGGCTTTTTAGCTCGATGCCGGGTAGCACCGCACGTGGCAGTGGCTTGCCAGCGGCGGCATCGGCCAACGCAAACACCCCCGCGTACAAACGGCTGTCTTCGAAGTCCAGCTGGGTGCCCTGCTCCAGCTGGCTGCGGATTTGCGGGTTGCGCAAGCCAAGCTTGGCGCCCAGCCTGCGCGCAGCCTGCTCTGTGGTACCTGGCATGATCGCACCAGGGGCTATCAGGTCACCGTCCAGTGCCAGTTGCACGCCCGTCACCTGGCTCAACGCCGCCTGGAACGCAGCATTGCGGCTGGCGTACCAGCCTGCGTTGAAGTCGGCAAAACGGTACAGCTGGCGGTCGTAATTGGCCGGGTAACCCAGCAAGTGGGCGATGCCGAAATACATTCCGCCACGGCGGCTGAACACCTCTTGGCGGATACTGCCAGCCTGGCTGTAGGGGTAGCCCTGTGCATGCCGTTCAGCGAAGGCGACGCTCACCTGCATCGGCCCACCGGTGCGCACCGGGTTCAGGCCACCGAGCAAGGTCTTGCCCAACGGCACCCGGGCGATCACCTCATCGTACAGTTCGCTGAGTTGCCGCTCACTGCGCACCGACAGCAGCCGCTGCTGGTAGCTCTGACCGTTGCCGGAGGGGGTTTTCAATGCACCGTCGACGAGCAATCTGGGGATATGCAGCCGCGCCGCACGGCGGTCGATTTCCTCTCGGGCGATACGCCCCAGGTTGGGTACCTGCGGGTCGGCGTTGAAGGTGGACTCCTGCTCGGTCACCGCCAGCACCGCACACAGGTTGCTCTGGCTGGGCTCAAGGCCCTGGGCCTGAAACGCGGTCTGGATATCGTCAGCCCAGCCCGCACGGTCGCGTGCCTGTGCCGGCAGCAGGCGCATGAGCTGCGCACGCACCTGCGCCGGGTCGGCCTGGGGGGTGGGTTCGCGGCGCCCGGCGCAGCCTTGCAGCAGCGCCAGGGCGATCACCACGCCCATTACCGCGCGCCGGTTCAGGGCTGTTCCCCTACCAGAAACGTCTTGCTGATATGCCGGAAAGACGGGTGGCTGGCACTGCCCATCAGCTCGAACACCACCATCTCGCGGGTCACCACCTGCGCCCCGGCACCGCGCATGCGCGCCAACCCGGCGGCCTTGTTGGCCTGGGTACGGCTGTCACAGGCGTCCTCCACCACGAACACCTGCTTGCCCAGCGCCAGCAGGCCAAGCACGGTTTGCAACACGCACACGTGGGTTTCCATGCCGCAGACGATGACCTGCTCACGCGCCATCAGCTCGCTGGGCAGGCACTGGGCAGCGACGCAGGAGAAATGGTTTTTTTCAACCACCTTGGCCCCCGGCGCGGCTTCCAGCAACGGCCCGAGTGTAGGGCCAAGACCTTTGGGATATTGCTCCGAAATCACCGTCGGCAATTTCAGCTCTGCTGCCACCGCCAGCAACCAGCGAGCGCGGGCCTGGGTGCCTTCAGGGTCGCTCATGGCGCCGATGAGTTTTTCCTGGATGTCGATGACCAGCAGCGTGGCCTTGATCGGGTCAATCAGCATTGCCTGCCCCTTGCCTGGGAAAAGCCCTAGCCTCTCCCAGGCAACCGGGGACGTCAATCAGGCGGACTGGCGCAACGGTTCCAGTGCGCGGGTCAGGGCAGCCAGTACGCGGTCTTCATGCTCGTGGATGAAGAAATGGCCGCCGCTGAACATCTGCCTGGAGAAGGCACCGCGCGTCTCCAGCCGCCAGGCGTCGAGTTGCTCATCACTGGCGCGGTCGTTTTCGCCGCCCAGCACGTGCAACGGGCATTGCAACGCAGGCCGCTGGCGGTAGGCGTAGGTGCCGCACAGCAGAAAGTCGGCCCGCAGAATGGGCAGCGTCAGGCTCATCAGTTCAGGGTTGGCCAGCACTTCTTCCGGCGTACCCTGCAGCGTGCGCAGTTCGTCGAGCAACTCGGGATCGGTTTTGGGCTCGCGCCAATTGTTGCCATCGTAGTCTTCACGGCGGGTGGGCGCCGCCGTACCGCAGGCGAACAGCGCCAAGGGTGGGGTGCACCCCAGCCCCTGCAACTCATGGGCAAGTTCGAACGCCAGCAGCGCACCCAGGCTGTGGCCAAGCAAGGCATAAGGGGCGCTGGCCGCCAGGCGCTGCTCGGCCGCCAGTTGCCGGGCCAGGCCCTGCATGTCGGTGTGCAAGGGCTCGCCCAGGCGTGCGCCACGCCCGGGCAGCTCGACCGGGCGCACCTGCAACCAGGCGGGCAGCTTGCGCCGCCAGCGGCTATACACCATGGCGCTGGCGCCCGAGTACGGCAGGCACAGCAGGTTGACAGTAGTCACTGCGCAGCAGCTTCCGCCATTTTCTGGCGCAGGCTCAGCGGGCGCATGTCGGTCCACACCTCGTCGATGTAGGCCAGGCACTCCTTCTTCAGGCCGCTTTTGCCCACGGCGCGCCAGCCATCAGGGATAGCTTTGTAGTCGGGCCAGATCGAGTATTGCTCTTCGTGGTTGACCACGACCTGAAACTGGATGTCGTCACGGTCGAAAACGGAAGTCATTGCCTGTCTCCTTGAATGATGAGGGCCGCAGCGCCAAGGGCGCAGGGGGCTTTGAAGTAGACGTGGCAGGTTGTAAAAAAATTAGCCCCGCGTGGCAGCGCTGCCTGGGATCAGGCATCGCGCAGCAAGTCATGGGTGTCGAGCAAGCGGAACGCCACCTGTGGGTTACGCTCCAGGCCCCGGCGGATGGCCGCCGGGATGGCCTGGCGAGTCTTGCGGCACAGCCCCGGCTGATCGTCCAGTTCGATGACGATGCCCCGCATGGTGCGCACCTCATGGTGGCCGGGGGCGATGTGCAGCCGGATACCGAGGTTGTCGTACAGGCGTTGCTGCAAGCGGTACAGATCTTCGAGGGACTGGAGGTTTTCCAGCCGTTCGAGCAGGCGCTTTTCTTCCTGCCGGTTCAGCAGAAGAATGCGCTGGGCGGCCTGTGCGTGGGTGGCCAGTTGTTCACGGCCGCAGTTACAGGCACCCGGCGGGCAAGGTTGGCGCAGGGGTGCAGGGCTGGTCATCGGCCAAGCATAGCCAGTTTTACCTGCACTGTGGCCCCTGCCTTGTGGTTCAGCCCTCGACCCCCTCGACGATGATCACCTCGGCCCGAGCCACCCCCTGGCGGTGGCTACAGGCTTGCTGGTACTGGTCTGAGTGGTAGCAGGCCAGCGCCTGTTCGTAGGAGTCGAACTCGATGACCACGCTACGCTGAGGGGTGGCACGCCCTTCCACCGCCTCGCTGCGCCCACCGCGCGCCAGAAACCGCCCGCCAAACGCCTGGAACGCCGCCGGGGCACGCTGGGTGTATTGCAGGTACTGCTGAGGGTCGGTGACGTCCACATGGGCGATCCAGTAGGCCTTCATGCGTAACTCTCCTCTCGAAATGATTTTATGTATGATGGTATACCATAATAATCAACCAGCCACAGCGAGTGTGCAACATGGCTTTCAACACTGTCGATGAAATTCTCGAGGACTACCGCCAAGGCAAGATGGTGTTGCTGGTAGACGATGAAGACCGGGAAAACGAAGGCGACCTGCTGATCGCAGCCGAACGTTGCGATGCCCAGGCAATCAACTTCATGGCCCGCGAAGCCCGCGGGCTGATCTGCCTGACCCTGACCGACGAGCACTGCCAGCGCCTGGGCCTGGAGCAGATGGTGCCGGCCAATGGCAGCGTCTTCAGCACCGCGTTCACCGTGTCGATCGAAGCGGCTACCGGGGTAACCACCGGTATTTCTGCCGCCGACCGCGCCCGCACCGTGGCCGCCGCGATGGCCGCAGACGCGCGCCCGGAGGACCTGGTGCAGCCGGGCCATATCTTCCCCTTGCGTGCGCGTGAAGGCGGTGTGCTGAACCGCGCGGGGCATACCGAAGCGGGCTGCGATCTGGCGCGCCTGGCCGGTTTCAGCCCGGCGTCGGTGATCGTGGAAGTGCTCAACGACGACGGCACCATGGCGCGGCGCCCCGACCTGGAAGTATTCGCTGCACGCCATGGCATCAAGATCGGCACCATCGCCGACCTGATCCACTACCGCCTCAGCAACGAACAGACCGTCAAGCGCATCGGCGAACGTGAACTGCCGACCGTGCATGGCACCTTCCGCCTGGTCACCTATGAAGACGGCATCGAAGGCGGTGTGCACATGGCCATGGTGATGGGCGACATTCGCCGCGAACAACCGACCCTGGTGCGGGTGCATGTGATCGACCCGCTGCGCGATCTGGTGGGCGCCGAATACGCCGGCCCTGCCAACTGGACGTTGTGGGCCGCCTTGCAGAAAGTGGCCCAGGAAGGTGCCGGCGTGGTGGTGATCCTGGCCAACCATGAGTCTTCCCAGGCCTTGCTGGAGCGCGTGCCGCACCTTACGCAACCGCTGAGGCCCTACCAGCGGGGCCAGTCGAAGGTGTACTCGGAGGTGGGTACCGGCGCGCAGATTCTTCAGGACCTGGGCGTCGGCAAGCTGCGTCACCTGGGGCCGCCGTTGAAATACGCAGGCCTTGCCGGCTATGAGCTGGAAGTGGTGCAAAGCATCCCCTTCGAACCCGGGATGCTCGGCTGAACCTGCGGCGCCGGGCAAAGCGCGGAGTGATGGCCGGTCGCCTCATGCCTCTTGCGAAAAGTTTGGAATACCATAATATGATATCCCGTAGACCTTGAATCTGCTGTAGCTGCTCCCCGAATACTGTTGGCGGGCGCACCACACCCGCCTCGAATAACAAAAAGCAACGAGGGCGTAACCATGCTGTTGAGCAAACGTGTAACCGCAGTGCTGTCTGCAAGCCTGCTGACCCTGGCGTGCCAGGCTGCCCAGGCCGCCGAAAGCGTCAATTTCGTCAGCTGGGGCGGCACTACCCAGGACGCCCAGAAGGAAGCGTGGGCAGTGCCCTTCACCAAAGCCACCGACATCAAGGTGGTGCAGGCCGGCCCGACCGACTACGGCAAGCTCAAGGCCATGGTGGAAAGCGGTAACGTGCAGTGGGACGTGGTCGACGTAGAAGCCGACTTTGCCCTGCGCGCCGCCAGCGAAGGCCTGCTCGAACCCCTCGACTTCACCCAGATCAAACGCGACAGGATCGACCCCCGGTTCGTCTCCGACCATGGTGTCGGCTCGTTCTTCTTCTCCTTCGTGCTCGGCTACAACGAGGGCAAGCTGGGCGCCAGCAAACCCACCGACTGGACCGCGCTGTTCGACACCAAGACCTACCCCGGCAAGCGTGCCCTGTATAAATGGCCAAGCCCGGGCGTGCTTGAACTGGCCCTGCTCGCCGATGGCGTCGCCCCCGACAAGCTGTACCCACTGGACCTGGACCGCGCCTTCAAGAAGCTCGATACCATCAAGAAGGACATTGTCTGGTGGGGCGGTGGCGCCCAGTCCCAGCAACTGCTGGCCTCGGGTGAAGCCTCCCTTGGCCAGTTCTGGAACGGCCGCGTGTACGCCCTGCAGCAAGATGGCGCACCGGTGGGTGTGAGCTGGGAGCAGAACCTGGTCATGGCCGATTTCCTGGTCATCCCCAAAGGTGCCAAGAACAAGGACGCGGCCATGAAATTCCTGGCCAACGCCAGCAGCGCCGAAGGCCAGGCCGAGTTCGCCAACAAGACCGCCTACGCCCCCGTCAACGTCGACAGCGTGGCCAAACTGGACAAGGCCCTGGCCCCGAACCTGCCAACCGCCTATGCCCAGGACCAAGTCACCCTGGACTTCGCCTACTGGGCAAAAAACGGCCAGGCCATTGCTGCCCGCTGGAATGAGTGGCTGGTCAAATGAAGGTTGCCATCAACGCCCTGCACAATGCCCAAGGTGCCCCCTCGGGCACCGGCGGCACCGCTGCGGCGCCACGGCGGGCCAGCCTTGGCCAGCGCTGGAAAGGCAGCCGCAACCTGCTGCCCGCCCTGCTGTTCCTCGGCCTGTTCTTCTTCGCCCCGCTGGTCGGCCTGTTGCTGCGTGGTGTACTGGAGCCCACCCCCGGGCTTGGCAACTACGAGCAGCTGTTCGCCAACTCCGCCTACGCCCGGGTGCTGTTCAACACCTTTTCGGTAGCCGGGCTGGTGACCCTGATCAGTGTGCTGCTGGGCTTCCCCCTGGCCTGGGCGATTACCCTGGTACCCAAAGGCTGGGGCCGCTGGCTGCTGAACATCGTGTTGTTGTCGATGTGGACCAGCCTGCTGGCGCGCACCTATTCCTGGCTGGTGCTGCTGCAGAGTTCGGGGGTGATCAACAAGGCGTTGATGGCCATGGGCATCATCGATGCCCCGCTGGAAATGGTGCATAACCTGACCGGTGTGGTGATCGGCATGAGCTACATCATGATCCCGTTCATCGTGCTGCCGCTGCAGGCCACCATGCATGCCATCGACCCGATGGTGCTGCAGGCGGGCTCGATCTGCGGCGCCAGTCCCTGGACCAACTTCTGGAAGGTGTTCCTGCCGCTGTGCCGCTCGGGGTTGTTCTCCGGCGCGCTGATGGTGTTCGTGATGTCGCTGGGTTACTACGTCACCCCGGCCCTGCTGGGCGGTGCGCAGAACATGATGCTGCCCGAGTTCATCATCCAGCAGGTGCAGTCGTTCCTCAACTGGGGCCTGGCCAGCGCCGCCGCCGCCTTGCTGGTGCTGATCACACTGGTGCTCTTTTACCTGTACCTGAAGCTGCAACCGGAATCCCCGGTTGGCAACGCGAGGTAAACCGCCATGCTCCTGTCTCCCAATGCCATGGGCCGCCCGCTGCGAACGGGCCTGTACCTGACCACCGGAGTGATTGCGGCCTTTCTGCTGCTGCCAGTGGTGTTCATCGTGTTGCTCTCGTTCGGCTCGTCCCAGTGGCTGGTGTTCCCACCGCCGGGCTGGACCTTCAAATGGTACGGCCAGTTCTTCTCCAACCCTGAGTGGATGGACGCGGCGCTGGCCAGCCTGAAAGTCGCCGTGCTGACCACGGTGGCGGCTGTGCTACTGGGCCTGCCAACAGCCTTTGCGCTGGTGCGCGGCCGCTTCCCCGGGCGGGAAATGCTCTACGGCCTGTTCACCATGCCGATGATCGTGCCGCTGGTGATCATTGCCGTGGCGGTCTATGCGCTGTTCCTCAAGCTGGGCTACACCGGCACGCTGTTCGCCTTCGTGGTCAGCCACGTGATCGTGGCGCTGCCCTTCACCATCATTTCGATCATCAACTCGCTGAAGCTGTTCGACCAGTCCATCGAGGACGCTGCGGTGATCTGCGGGGCCTCGCGCCTGCAGGCCATCTTCAAGGTCACGTTCCCGGCCATCCGCCCGGGCATGATTGCAGGCGGCCTGTTCGCTTTCCTGGTGTCATGGGATGAAGTGGTGCTGAGCGTGATGATGGCAAGCCCTGAGTTGCAGACCCTGCCAGTGAAGATGTGGACCACCTTGCGCCAGGACCTCAGCCCGGTGATTGCGGTGGCCTCGACCCTGCTGATCGGCCTTTCGCTGCTTGTGATGTTCATTGCCGCCGCCTTGCGCCGGCGTACCGAAACAAACGCCTGAGCGCGCGGAGAAAAACAACAATGAATGCAGTGATCAAAGACAACGCGACAGGCAAGCCCCTGGTCAGCCTGCGGGGCTTGAACAAGCACTACGGTGACTTCACCGCCGTGGACAACCTCGACCTGGACATTCAGGACGGCGAGTTCCTGACCTTCCTGGGTTCCAGCGGCTCGGGCAAGTCCACTACCCTGTCGATGCTGGCCGGCTTCGAGACCCCCAGCAGTGGCGAGATCCTGGTGGATGGCCAGTCGCTGGTCAATGTGCCACCGCACAAGCGTGATATCGGCATGGTATTCCAGCGCTATTCGCTGTTCCCGCACCTGAACGTGCGCGACAACATCGCCTTCCCGCTGGCCATCCGCAAACTCGCCGCTGCTGAAACCAAAAAGCGCGTGGATGCCATGCTGAAGCTGGTGCAACTGGAACCGTTCGCCCACCGTAAACCCTCGCAGATGTCCGGCGGCCAACAGCAGCGCGTGGCCATTGCCCGGGCGCTGGTGTACGAGCCGCGCATCCTGCTGATGGACGAGCCACTCGGCGCGCTGGACAAGAAACTGCGCGAAGACCTGCAGGATGAGCTGCGCCAGCTGCACCGCCGGCTGGGCATCACCATCGTGTATGTCACCCATGACCAGGAAGAAGCCATGCGCCTGTCCCAGCGCATTGCCATTTTCAGCCATGGCAAGATCGTCGGCCTGGGCACCGGCTACGACCTGTATCAGAACCCGCCCAATGCGTTCGTGGCCTCGTTCCTAGGCAACTCCAACTTCCTGCGCATCAAGGCCACCGGCAACGGTGCCGGGCGCTTCGAGGGGCAGCCGGTGGCCATCCGCCTCACCCCGGGGCTGGTTGCCGAGCAGGATGCGCTGGTGATGGTGCGGCCTGAAAAAGCCCTGGCCCTGACCGCCGAACAGGCCGCGGCACAGCCCCTGCCCTCGGGCTGGAACGAAGTCAGCGCCAAGGTCGGCGAGGTGTTGTTCCTGGGCGAAAGCCAAACCTGCCACGTGATCACGGCGGGGGGGACCGAGCTGACCGTGAAGGCCTTGTCGGCTGCCGGCATGCCGATGCAGCCAGGGGATGCGGTGCACGTGCGCTGGGCGGTGGCCGATGCGTGCATCTACACCGAATGGGCAGAGAGCGACCTGAGCAAGTCGGCCGGGGCCCATTAAAGCATTGAACGCGGCGGTGCCACTGCGGCGCCGCTGCGCCAGCGCAGTCATATAAACATCACGCAACTGTCGTAATCTGCCGGCCACCTCTGTGTCACGGGCCTTCCGGCATGCCTCGCCTGCTCATCCTGCTGTTCAACCTGCTCCCGCTGACAGCCCTGGCCGAGCCCGTGCACCTGCGCCTGGCCGGCTCCAATACCATGGGTGCGACCCTGCTGCCTGCACTGGTGGTCGGGCAACTGCAGGCGCAGCAGGCAACCGCGGTGCACACCCAGCCAGGCCAAACCGCCAATGAAACAGTCATCACTGCCGTCGACGCCTCCGGCAGCCCCATTCGGGTCGATATAGCCGCCCACGGCAGCAGCACCGGCTTTGTCGCCCTGGGCCGCGGTGACGCCGACCTGGCAGCAGCGTCGCGCCCCATCACCGAGCGCGAACAACGCGCGCTGCACGCGCTGGGCAACCTGCGCGAGGCCGACACCGAGCAGGTGATCGCCCTGGATGGCATTGCCGTGATCACCCACCCAGACAACCCACTGGCGCAACTCACCACCGATCAGCTCGCCCAGGTGTTCTGTGGCCAGGTTCATCACTGGGAGCAGCTGGGTGTGCCCGGTGGCGCCATTCATCTCTATGCGCGGGACAACCGCTCGGGCACCTATGCCAGCTTCAAAGCGATGGTGCTGGCACCCCGTCAGTGCCCATTGGCGCACAACGCCCAACGCTTCGAAGCCAGCGAACCCTTGGCCGCAGCGGTGGCCAACGACCGGCAGGCGATTGGCTTCAGCAGCCTGGCCGCCGTCCACCGGGCCAAAGTGTTGCCTGTGGCGGACGGCGATACCCCCGCTCTGCTACCCACGTCGGCGCAGGTCGCCAGTGAGGATTACCCGCTCTCCAGGCGTTTGTTCCTGTACCTGCCAGCCCACCCCAAGCCGCAGGCCATGGCCTTGGCCGAGTTCGCCCAGAGCCCTGCCGGCCAGGCGATCGTCGCCCGGCAAGGTTTCGTTTCCCAGCAGATCGAAGCGCAACAGGTAAGCACCCGCCCGACGATGCCGCCGCGCTATCGCAGCCTGGCGCAGCAGGCGCGGCGGTTGAGTGTGAGTTTGCGCTTCCAGCCAGGCAGCGCCGTGCTGGACAACAAGGCGCTGCGCGACATCCAGCGGGTCGCCCGCTACCTCGACCAGGCCGGCAAGCTGCAGCGCCGGGCGGTACTGGTGGGGTTCGGTGACCCCAAGGACACCCCAGGGCGCGCAGCCCTGCTGTCGCGGCTGCGGGCGCAAGCGGTGCGGCGCGTGCTGGCCCGCGAAGGTGTCGAGGTGCTGGAACTGATCGGCCTGGGGGACGACCTGCCGGTAGCCGACAATGAGCGTGAGCAGGGCCGCCTGCGCAACCGTCGGGTAGAGGTGTGGGTGTACTGACAGGTGCCGGCAAAGAAATGTAACAGCTGGCCACCCTCCCCGCCGGTAACCTCGTCTAGCCTGAAACCCATGTGATACCGGGCCCCTCTGACGGCTGCCAAGCCGCCATGTCGGATCACTGTTGCCTTGCAACATCGACAATCAAGGAGGGGCTCATGACAGCTCTGCACACATTGCTCACCACCCCGTTTCTTGGTACCAGCACCTGGTTGTGGCTGGTTTTCATCGCGATCGTCATCGGCTTGCTGGTGCTCGACCTGGGCGTGCTGCATCGCCAGGACCGGGAAATTGAAATGCGCGAAAGCCTGTTGCTGTACTCAGGCTACTTCAGTGTCGGCCTGTTGTTCGGGGCCTGGGTGTGGTTCCAGCTGGGTGCCCAGTCAGCACTGGAGTTCTACACAGGCTTTCTGGTCGAGCAATCGCTGTCCATGGACAACGTGTTCGTCATGGCCATGATCTTCGGTTATTTCGCCGTGCCCCGCCGCTACCAGCACCGGGTGCTGTTCTGGGGCATCCTGGGGGTGGTGTTCCTGCGGGCGATCATGATCGGCGTGGGCGCGGCGCTGGTGCAGAACTTTGCCTGGGTGCTGTACCTGTTCGGCGCCTTCCTGTTGTTCACAGGCATAAAAATGGCCCTGGCCAAGGATGACGACAAGCCAGACCTCGCCAACAACCCGATCTTGAAGTTCGTGCGCCGGCACATGCGCGTGACCGACGACATCCACGGCTCACGGTTTTTCGTGCAGCACACCCCGCCTGGGCACACCAAGCCGCTACGCCACGCCACGCCTCTGTTCCTGGCGCTGGTACTGATCGAATTGGCCGACCTGGTATTCGCGGTGGACAGCGTGCCAGCGATTTTCGCCATCACCCAGGACCCGTTCATCGTCTACACCTCGAACATCTTTGCCATCCTCGGCCTGCGCTCGCTGTACTTCGCGCTGTCGGCGCTGATGCACCGCTTCGTATACCTCAAATACGCGCTGGCCCTGGTGCTGATTTTCATCGGCTGCAAGATCTTCTATCACGGCATGGTGGGCAAAGTGCCGGCCCTGTTGTCACTGGGGGTGACGTTCGGTTTGCTGCTGGGCGGGGTGGTGATGTCGCTGATCAAGACGCGGGGGCAGCAGTTGCCTGCGCAAGGGGCTGCTCAAGCGCGCGATACCACTGGGCATAAGGAGTGTTGACTGCCATGTGCCGGTTGAAGTCCGGGCTGCCGTCGGACCACCATACCGGCCCGCGCTCGCCCAGGGCCTGCTTGGCCGCCTGCACCTGGGCGCGTGCCTGCTGGAGTAGGCTTGAGTCACTGTGCGCCCTGGCATGTTTTACGTCGCGCCGTGCCTGCATCAGCGCATGCACCCAGGTGCTGCGCTGCGCGTCTGACAATGAGGGGTTGGAGCAGCGCCACAGCCGCCCCCGGACCACGAAGTATCGGCCGTCCGGGGTGGTGGGGTAGCGCTTGCCAAACATTAGCGGGCCAGCCAGTTTTCCACTTCGTCGGCACCGTATTCGGCTTTCCACGACTTGAGCTTGGTGTGGTTGCCGCCTTTGGTCTCGATCACTTCACCGGTGTGCGGGTTCTTGTACTGTTTGACCTGCCGCGCACGGCGCGGCGCTTTTTGCCCAACAGCGGGTGCGGCCTTGTGTTGCCCGGCCTGCGGGTCGAGCAAATTGACGATGTCGCGCAGGCTGTACTCATACTTGGCCAACAGGTTGCGCAGTTTGGTTTCAAACTCGATTTCTTTCTGCAGCTCCGGGCTGCCTTTCATGGCTTCCAGTTCAGCAAGTTGCGACGCCAGCTTTTGTTCAAGTTGGCGGAATTCGGCGAGACGGGACATGGGCATGGTTCCTTTTTCAAGACGGCCAGGTAATAACGCGTTATCAACTGCTTAGTGGCACCGAACAGTATATTGGTTCAACACGTTGTCGAACTTGCCCGGGCACCTTCAGCCTGTCGTACTCCCAGTTATAGACTGTACCAACCCCTTTTGCCCAGCCACGCTCAATACACGCGCTGCCCTCTCACTGCGCACCCTTTGCCTCGCTGTTTACTTCGTCATCTGCACAGGCAGATACTTGCCAACCTCATACTTGCCAATCGCCGCACGGTGCACTTCGTCCGGCCCATCGGCCAGGCGCAAGGTGCGTTGCATGGCGTACATATACGCCAATGGGAAGTCCCCACTTACACCCGCGCCCCCGTGAAGCTGAATGGCGCGATCAATGACCTTCAAGGCCACATTCGGCGCGACAACTTTTATTTGGGCAATCTCGCTGCGGGCAATCTTGTTGCCCACGGTGTCCATCATGTACGCCGCCTTGAGCGTGAGCAGCCGCGCCATGTCAATTTCCATTCGTGAATCGGCGATGTTGTCCATATTGCCGCCCAGGCGCGCCAGCGGCTTGCCGAATGCCGTGCGCGACACGGCGCGCTTGCACATCAGTTCCAGTGCCCGTTCGGCCATGCCGATGGAGCGCATGCAGTGGTGAATACGGCCGGGGCCAAGCCGCCCCTGGGCTATTTCGAAACCACGGCCTTCGCCGAGGATCACATGGTCGTAGGGCACCCGTACGTTTTCGAACAGCACTTCGGCATGGCCATGGGGGGCGTCGTCGTAGCCGAACACGGGCAACGGGCGTACCACCTTCACGCCCGGCGCATCCATGGGCACCAGCACCATCGAATGCTGCTGGTGGCGCGGGCCCTGTGGGTTGGAAAGGCCCATGAAGATCATCACCTTGCAGCGCGGGTCGCAGGCCCCGGAGGTCCACCACTTGCGGCCGTTGATCACCCACTCGTCACCCTCGCGCAACGCGGTGGCCGCCATGTTGGTGGCATCCGACGAGGCCACATCCGGCTCGGTCATGGCAAACGCCGAGCGGATCTGGCCCTGCAGCAGCGGCTCCAGCCACTGGCGCTTCTGCGCCGGGGTGCCATAGCGCACCAGCACCTCCATGTTGCCGGTGTCAGGCGCTGAACAGTTGAAAGGTTCCGGCCCCAGCAGCGAGCGGCCCATGATCTCGGCCAGCGGTGCGTATTCAAGGTTGGTCAGCCCCGCGCCGTATTCCGATTCCGGCAGAAACAGGTTCCACAAGCCTTCCTCGCGGGCTTTGGCCTTGAGGGTTTCCATGATTGCCGTGGGCTGCCAGCGGTCGCCTTCAGCAACCTGGCGCTCGAACACCGCTTCAGCGGGGTATACATGGGTGTCCATGAACGCGCTGACGCGCTCGCGCAGTGCCTGCACCTTGGGCGAATAGGCGAAATCCATCGGGGCTACCTTCATGATTCGGGGTAAGTGAGCAGAGCCTAGAGCAGCCATGCGCCATCCACCTAGTCTATTTTCGCCGTGTATTAACATTCATAACCGATATATGATCGGCGAATAATTCAAACAACGAGCGGCGCCCATGAACCTCAGCAAGGTCGATCTCAACCTGTTCATCGTGTTCGATGCGATTTACACCGAAGCCAACCTTACACGCGCCGGGCAGATCGTCGGCATTACCCAGCCGGCGGTGTCCAACGCCCTGTCGCGCCTGCGCGAAACCTTCAACGACCCACTGTTCGTGCGCACCGCCCAGGGCATGGTGCCCACCCCCATGGCGCAGAACATCATCGGCTCGGTGCGCAATGCCCTGGCGCTGCTGCGCACCTCGGTGCAGGAAAGCCGCACGTTCAACCCGCAGCAGGCCAACAAGACATTTCGTATCAGCATGACCGACCTGACCGAGGCGGTGATATTGCCCCCGCTGTTTCAGCGCCTGCGGCGCCTGGCGCCCTCGGTGCTGATCGAGAGCTTTTTGTGCAAGCGACGCGAAACCACCAAGGAGCTGGCCGCCGGCCGCCTGGATTTCGCCATTGATGCCCCGCTCAACACCGACCCCCAAGTACGGCATGTCAAGCTCATGCAGGACCGCTATGTGTGCGCGCTGCGCCAGGGCCACCCGCTGGCAGACAGCACGCTCACCCTGGAAAGCTACCTGGGCATGACGCACATTCATATTTCCAGCCGGCGCAATGGCCTGGGTTACGTAGACCTGGCCCTCGGCAAAATGGGCGTGCAGCGCAAGGTTGCCCTGCGCTCGCAGCATTACCTGATGGCCTCTCAGGTGCTGCAACAGACTGACATGGCGATGACCGTGCCCGAGCGCTTCGCCCGTCGCCACCAGCTCTGCTACAAACCGCTGCCGGTGGAGGTACCCGCACTGGAAACCCACCTGTACTGGCACGAGAGCACCGACCAGGACCCGGCCAACCGCTGGATGCGCGAGCAGATCACCGAGCTGTGCGAGCGTGTGGTGGCGCAAGAAGAGAGAACGATGCAGCCTTGAACGCGCTTACCAGGTCAGTAATGAACCCCCTGGTGGCTTAACCTTAGAAAAAAATTCTCCTTATTCCCAGCAGGGAGAATTTTTTCGCGAAATATTCTTAAAACAGGGCAACTAAAGGTAAAACCATCTTCCGGCGCCGGGTAATCTTGCTCAATCACTTGAAGCTTTCTGGCCACACACGGAATTGCCCATGCCTGACGCCCCGCTCTATTTCGACTACGCCGCCACTACGCCCGTTGATGAACGGGTGATCGAAACCATGCTCGCCAGCCTCGGGCGAGAGGCCCACTTCGGCAACCCTGCTTCCAGGGGTCACGCGTACGGCCAAGCCGCTCGCGCTGCCGTCGATCAGGCGCGCCAGCAGGTGGCAGAGCGGGTGGGCACGACGGCGGATGCGTTGGTGTGGACGTCTGGCGCAACCGAATCCAACAACCTGGCGCTCAAGGGCATCGCCCAGGGCCTGGGGCAACCTGCACACCTGATCACCAGCCAGCTGGAACACAAAGCCGTGCTGGACACGGTGGCAGAGCTTGAACGCCAGGGCTGGTCGGTCACGCGCCTGCCCCCTGACGCCGCCGGGCTGATTCAACCCGCTGCCGTGCACGCTGCGCTGCGCGCAGACACCCGTCTGGTGTCGCTGATGGCGGTGAACAACGAACTGGGTACGGTCACCGACTTTGCCGCCATCGGCGAGCGGGTGCGTGCCCACGGCGCCTTGCTGCACGTGGATGCTGCCCAGGCCGTGGGTAAACTGCCCATCGACCTGGCAGCACAGGCGGTAGACCTGATGTCGTTCTCGGCGCACAAGGTGTACGGCCCCAAAGGCATTGGCGCGCTCTACGTGGGGCCGCGGGCACGCCCCCACTTGCGTGCGCAGATCCATGGCGGTGGGCATGAACAGGGGTTGCGTTCCGGTACCCTGGCGACCCACCAGATCGCCGGCATGGGCAGCGCCTTCGCCCTCGCAGGGCAGCCGGGGGGCAGCGAATACCAACGCCTGGAGCGGTTGGCCTGGCGCCTGCGCGATGGGCTGCTGGCACTGCCCGGCGTCAGCCTCAATGGCTGCGCCCGGCAACGCGTGCCGCACACCCTCAACCTGTGTATCGACAGTACAGGGTTCAACAGCGCCGCACTGGCGACCGAGCTGGCGCTGTCGACCACTTCGGCGTGCAACTCGGCAAGCAATGCGGCTTCGCATGTGCTGCTGGCGTTGGGGCTGGATGAGCGCAAGGCACGCAACAGCGTGCGCCTGAGTGTGGGCAGGTTTACCCGCGAGGCGGATGTAGAAACCGCGATTGCAGTGTTCACCAGGGTGCTGACTGCATCCTCGGCCGCGCTCTGGTGAGGTTGCGGGGCCTTGTGAGCCCCACCCCCACTACAGGAACGTGAACACCTGTTCGGCAGGCAAGCGGGACTTGCTCAGGCCGGCGTTGAAATCTGCCTCGCCGTGATAGCCCAGGCACAACATCACCACGCTGGTCAAACCGCGCTCACGCAGCCCCAGTTCGGCGTCCAGGCGTTTGCTGTCGAAGCCCTCCATGGGGGTCGCATCCAGGCCGTAGGCCGCCGCGCCGAGCAGGGCCGTACCCAGGGCCAGGTAGGTCTGCTTTTCCATCCAGTGCTGGATGTCCTTGAGGTCATGGCGATGCAGGTCCACGTAGTGGCGCCGGCTGTTGTTCTGCGCTGCCCGTGCCTGCTCGTCGCGGAAGCGCCCGTCGGTGGCCTCCTGGGCCAACACAGCATCCAGGTGCGCCTCGGTCATGGTGGTACGGGCGCAGAAGACGATCACATGGGATGCATCCCGCAGCTTCGGCGAGTTGTAGGCGTAGTCGGCGTCGGTACTCTTGGCCAGGCGGGCCTTGCCCTCATCGCTGCCGACAACGACAAAATGCCAGGGCTGGGAGTTGACCGAGGACGGGCTGTGGCGCAGTTGCTCGAGCAGCGCGTCAAGGGTGGCCTGGGGAATGCGACGCGATGCGTCATAGGCCTTGGTGGTGTAGCGGCGCTTGGCCAGCGAAACGGTATCCATGGGGTGGCTCCAGGCATTTCAGGGGGACAGGTGGGCCATATTATCTTTCCTGCAGCAAATAAAAACCGGCACAATCGAGCAACACTTTTCTTGCCGGAGTGAAAATGCTGCGCCTCGCCGACCTCGAACTGTTCGTGCGCAGCAGCGTATTGGGCAGTTTTACCGCAGCCGCCCTGGAAGCTGGGCTGCTGCCCGGCCAGGTAGCCGCCGCCATCAAGCGCCTGGAGCGCGACCTGGATGTGCGCCTGTTCGCCCGCACCACCCGCAGCCTGCGCCTTACCGCCGAAGGGGAGCGCTACCTGCCCACTGCCGTGACCGCGCTGGAAACCCTGCGCCAGGGCCATGAAGACCTGCACGGCAACCCAGGGACGCTGCGCGGCACCCTGCAGGTGTCGGCACCCTCGGACCTGGGCCGCAACATGTTGCTGCCGTGGCTCAGCGCGTTCCGCCGCGCGCACCCCGCCTTGCACCTGCGCTTTCTGTTGTCTGACCAGATTGCCGACCTCAACCGTGACCCGGTGGACGTTGCCATCCGCTATGGGCGCAATCAGGACGCCAACTACATCGCACTGCCCCTGGCCGCCTGGAACCGCCGGGTACTGGTGGCCTCGCCCGCCTACCTGGACAGGCATGGCCGGCCGCAGACGCCCGATGCCCTGCAGCAACACGCCTGCCTGCTGTACATGCAATATGGTCGCGTGTATGACAAATGGCAGCTGGGTAACCGCACGGTGCAGGTGCGCGGGCCGCTGGTCAGCGACGACGCCGATGTGATTCGCCGGCTGGCGATTCTGGGGGAAGGTATCGTCTACAAGTCCTGGCTGGATGTGAGCAACGACCTGGCCAGCGGCGAGCTGGAAATCGTCCTGCCCGACCTGGCAGGCGAGCCGACCCCGGTCACGCTGGTATGCCCACACCGCAAGCAACTCACCCCCGCGGTCGGCCAGTTGCACCTGTGGTTGCGCGAACGGTTCGAGGCGCTGCGGAGCAGTTGCACAAACCTTCCAGACTGATACGGGCAACTGCGCTAAGGTAGCTGTTTACCCTGGGTGGAGACGGCCATGGGCAACTGGATCGACCTGAAAACGGACGCTGATACCGGCATCGAGTCGGTGCGTGCGCACTTCGTCGGGCATGCCTACGATCCCCACTGGCACGACAGCTTTCTGGTTGGCGTTACCGAGCAGGGGGTGCAGCAATTCAATTGCCGCCGGGTACGCCACCGCAGCACCCCTGGACAGGTTTTTCTGCTGGAGCCCGGTGACATTCACGATGGCCTGGCCCCGACCGAGGATGGGTTCACTTACTCGACGCTGTACCTGCAGCCTGCCTGGCTGGACCAGCAACTGGGTGCACTGTTCGAACAGGTGCCCCGCGACAGCCTGCCGAGCTTTGCCGATACCCTCAGCCACGACGTGCAGCTGGCCCAGGCCACCGCCCTCGCCTTCCAAGCGGTGCACCAGCAGGACCTGCGCATCGTCCGGCAGAGCGCGACCGACGCGTTGCTGGCCAGCCTTACCCGCCACCTGCACTGGCGCCGCCGCCAGAACCCCGACCCGCGCCTGCCGCTGACAGCGCAACGGGCACGGGACTACCTGCATGACAACCTGGAGCGGGATATCGGCCTGGAGGAGCTGGCGCTTGCCTGCGGCATCGACCGTTTCCGCCTCACCCGTGCATTCAAGGCGGCGTTTGGCCTGGCACCCCACGCCTACCTTATCCAGCTGCGCCTGGCCCATGCCCGCCGCCGTCTGGCGCTGGGCCAGCGCCCAGCCGACGTGGCGATTGCCTTGGGCTTTGCCGATCAAAGCCACCTGGGGCGCTGGTTCCGCCGCGCCTACCAGCTGACCCCGGCGCAGTACCGCAGGCTTTGCTCAAACATTCCAGACTGACGCGCAGCAACCCGTGAGCATGGTGCTTCTTTGACAGGAGCCCATTCCATGACCCCTACCCTTTTGCCATTCATGCTGTTTGCCCTGGTAGCCAGTATCAGCCCTGGCCCCACCAACCTGTTGATCCTTGCACGGGGCGCCAGCCTGGGCCTGCGGGCGACCCTGGCGCCCGTCATGGCCGCCTGCACCGCCGCGGCTGCCATCGTGCTGGTGGTTGGCCTCGGCATGGGGGAACTGCTGCTGCGCCATCCATTGGCCCGGCAACTGATGACCTGGGGTGGTGTGCTGTGGCTTACCTGGCTTGCCTGGCAACTGCTGCGCAGCCCGGCAGGGGTCGACTCACGCGCTGGTGGGCGTGGGTTCGATGCGCTGAATGCCGCCGCCCTGCAGGTGATCAACCCCAAGGTATGGTTGATGGCCGTCGCCGTGATCGGGGTGTTTGCCACACCCTCGGTCGCAGTGTGGCAACTGGCGCTGCTGTTCTTGCTGATTGCCCTGCCGTGCATGGCCGCGTGGGCGTTGCTGGGCGCCGGCAGCGCCAGGTGGCTGGCACCCCGGCGCATGCGCGTGTTCAACCAGGTTCTGGCCCTGGCATTGCTGGTTTCGGCCTGGGCAGCGGTGTTGCTCTGATCAGTGCACCAATGCCTGGCGGAAGCGTTTGCTGCTGCAAGAGGCCAGCACCAGCCCCACCAGCGCCACCGCGCCCCCTACCAGGCCTATGTTGGCCACGCTCATCTGGCTGCTGACGATACTGCCTAACAAGGCGCCGCCGCCAATGCCGATGTTGTAGATACCCGAGAACAGCGCCATGGCCACGTCTGTTGCGTCGGAAGCCAGCTTCAGGGTTTTGGACTGCAGTGCCAGGCTGAAGCTGAGGATGGCCACCCCCCAGAACATGCTCAGTGCGGCAAAGGCGTAGAAGTTGCCGGCAAATGGCAGCAGCAACAACAGGCAGGCGGCGAGCAGGCCAATCGAGCCCACCAGAAAACCTTGAGGGAAACGGTCACTGTAGCGGCTGAACAGGAACGAACCGACCACGCCGGCACCGCCGAACAGCAGCAGAAGCAGCGTGGTGCGCTCACCGCTGAGCTGCGCCACATGCAAGGCGAAGGGTTCGATGTAGCTGTAGGCGGTAAACTGTGCCGTAATCACCAGCGTGACCAGGAGGTAGGTGATCACCAGCGCCGGGCGTTTGAACAGGATGGGCAGGCTGCGCAGCGAGCCAGAATTCTGGCTGGGCAGCAACGGCAATGACTTCATCAGGCACAGCATGGTGGCCAGCGCTACCCCGGCAATGCTCAGGAAGGTGACGCGCCAGCCCAGCGCCTCGCCCACCACGCGCCCCAGGGGGATGCCCAGCACCATGGCCAGGGTGGTGCCGGTGGCCAGCAGGCCCAGCGCCTTGGCCTGCTGGCCAGGCGGCGCCACGCGCACCGCCAGTGATGCAGTAATGGCCCAGAACACAGCATGCGCCAGCGCGATGCCGATTCGGCTGACCAGCAGCATGGCAAAGCTCTGCGACAACCATGACAGCAGGTGGCTGACGATGAACACCACGAACACGAACAGCAGCAGCCGACGCCGCTCCACGTTGCGGGTCAGCAGCATCATCGGCAATGAAGCCAGCGCCACCACCCAGGCATAGATGGTCAGCATCAGGCCCACCTGGGCGGTACTCATGTCGAAACTGCGGCCGATGTCACTCAGCAACGCCACCGGTACGAACTCGGTGGTATTGAAGATGAAGGCGGCCAGCGCCAGGGCGATGACGCTCAACCAGCTGCCGGTACCCTCGGTAGGTGGCAGGTGGGTGGGGGTGGGTCCGTTCATGAAAAACCGGTTCTCCGCAGGCAAGGCAACACCACGCACGCCTGGCACCTGCTGGTCGCGGGAGGGGCGCACGTTTTGTTATTGGAAGGAATGCAGGCATGGTACGCGTCAAACCAAGGCCTCACAACCGCAGGGCCGAAGGAGTAACATGCGCGCATTCTCAGAAACGCGTGGGCAACAAGGAGTTCCATCCACTCATGGACAAGCAGCCTCCCCAGCAGCAGTGGCAGCAGGCAGTCACGGCCTATGCTCAGGCCATCAACCAGTACGTTGCCCAAGGGCAGGCACAGGGCTGGGATCACCTCGAAGAGCCGCAGCCACCTGCCACTGAACACTTGCTCGACGCCTGGCTGGCGGCCCTGCAATCGGCCAATCGGCCAGGCGTGGATGAGCAGGCGCACCAGGCATTCCGCCAGGCCTGGCCACCGGCCCACCAGCCCCTGGTGCCGTTGCTCGATGAGCACGCCCAGGGGATCGCCACACTCCTGTTGTTGGACGACGGCAGCGTGCTGGCGCGCATCGGCATGCCCCATGAAAAAGGCCAGGTGGTACGGATCGACGGCAACAGCGTCACACCGGTGATCGGCGTCGAGCACTTTGGCCGTTGCCCTGAACGCCGCTATTTCGCCCTCGCCAACGCCGAAGGTGTACGCGTGACCGATGGCTGGGGCGGCCCGCTGGTGCAGCGCCTGGCCTGGCCCAGCGGCCTTGAAGGGCTGCCCAAGGGCTACCCGTTCGAACCGTTTGAAATGCCACCCACCCCAACCGCGCTGATCCCGTTTGCCAATGGCCAGCAGGTGCTGCTGGTCAGCGACGAGGGCATTTTCCTGCTGGCTGCCCACGGCGCAACACGCCTGCTACCGCAACAGCAGCAGGTGCTCGATGACCTGGCCGAGGGTATCGACCCCGACGATATCAACCTGGGGCTGAGCATGGCCCATGGCACGGTATCGGCCGACGGTCGCCTGATCGTGGTGGGTGACCAATGCAGCCGGCACCTGGTGCTGGACGACAACCTGCAGGTGGTGGCGCAGGTGGGCCCGGTGAGCGAGTACCCGCACTTTGCGCTGTTCAACGCCGCAGGTGACCAATTGATGCTCAATGCCTGCCACTTCTATAGCGGTGCCACGCTGGCAGTACGGGTGGCCGACCTGCCGGGGCTGGATACCGATTACTACAGCGACGACCCGCGCACGCCCGTGATCCAGGAAGGCGCACGGGTGTATGCCGGGGTGGCGCGTGAGGGGGAGTACATCGTCGGCGATGCCTATGGCTATCTGCGGGCGTTCGCCGAAGACGGCAGTGAGCGCTGGCAGCACTTCATCGGCTCAACCCTGTGTGCCCTGGACATCAGCCGCGACG
Organism: Pseudomonas sp. S36; assembly: GCF_016647875.1. Lineage (NCBI taxonomy): Bacteria > Pseudomonadati > Pseudomonadota > Gammaproteobacteria > Pseudomonadales > Pseudomonadaceae > Pseudomonas > Pseudomonas sp. S36. The sequence continues at coordinate 47,423 of NZ_JACVVG010000005.1, forward strand.
GGCGCACGCTGGTAGCCGGGACCTATGCCGGGTTCGTTGCGGTGATCGCGCTGGACACCGGGCGGCCTGACTGGCAGATCGGCACCGGCCCCCATGCTGAAACACAGCGCTGGCTGTTCTGGAAAGGCTGGGACAAACCGCTGCGCTGGTAGCACAGGTTGCCCGCACCCTCGCGGGTACGGGCAACTTGCAGGTCAGCCCTGCAGAGTGGCCATGTCGATGACAAAGCGGTACTTCACGTCGCCAGCGATCATGCGCTCGTAGGCCTGGTTGATGTTGCGGATATCCAGCATCTCGATATCGCAACGGATGTCGTGCTTGGCGCAGAACTCCAGCACCTCCTGGGTTTCGGCAATGCCGCCGATCAACGAGCCGGCCAGTACCCGGCGTTTCAACACCAGGTTGGCTGCGTGCACGGCGGGGTCGATGGGCTCGATCAGGCCCACCAGAATGTGCACGCCATCGAACTTGAGGGTTTCCAGGTAGGGGTTGAGGTCGTGCTGCACCGGGATGGTGTCGAGCAGGAAGTCGAAGCGGCCGGCCGCCGCGCTCATCTGCTCGGTATCGCTCGACACGATCACATGGTCGGCGCCCTGGCGGCGAGCCTCGGCTGCCTTGGCCGCAGAGCGGGTGAACAGGGTCACTTCCGCACCCAAGGCCTTGGCCAGCTTGATGCCCATGTGCCCCAGGCCGCCCATCCCAAGGATGCCCACCTTGTGCCCGGGGCCTACGCCGTGGTGCTTGAGCGGCGAATAGGTGGTAATGCCAGCGCAGAGGATGGGCGCTGCGCTGGGCAGGTCCATGCCGTCAGGGATGCGTACCACGAAGTGTTCGCTGACCACGATGCTGCTGGAATAGCCGCCCATGGTATTGCTGCCGTCGACCCGGTCCGGGGTGGCGTAGGTCATGGTCGGGCCTTCGAGGCAGTATTGCTCCAGGTCCTTGGCGCAGGCCTCGCAGTGGCGGCAGGAATCGACCATGCAGCCCACACCCACCAGGTCACCCACCTTGTGCCCACTCACCTGGTCGCCCACCGCCGTGACACGGCCGATGATCTCGTGGCCAGGCATCAAGGGGTACACGGCAATGCCCCATTCGTTACGGGCCTGGTGAATGTCGGAGTGGCAAACGCCGCAGTAGAGGATTTCGATGGCGACGTCATCCGGGCGCGGGCTGCGGCGCTCGAAGGTCATGGGTGCCAGTGGGCTGGTCGGGGTTTGGGCAGCGTAACCGATGGCTGTATACATACTGGGCCTCGCAGTGAAGTGAAACGATTCAGGCGAACCATTTTGCTTGCTCGACGCCCCCTCGCCCACGGCTGATCCTCCGGCATACATGCCTGATTCTCCGGGAATCCGGTTTTGCATGTGGCGCCGGGCTGTCAATCTGCGATCATCGTACTGTCCGATTCTCTGCCCTGGTGCTCCATGCAACTGACCCGCCACGTCGACGCCAATGCGCCGCTCTGCTCGCTGATCCGCCGCCTAGCCACGCGCCCGGGGTTCGTCCCTACCCATTTGCCACAGGTGCAGGTGCTGAGCTGGGACCATTACGTCGCCAGCAGCCCGCAAATCTACGAACCCAGCCTGATGATCCTGGCCCAGGGCAGCAAGCTGGCCCGCCTGGGGCCGCGCACCCTGGAATATGGCGCCGGTCATTACCTGGTGCAGGCGCTGTCGGTACCGTTCATGTGCGAAACCTTCGCCACGCCTCAAGCGCCATTGCTGGGCGTGGCCGTGGACATCGACCGCTCGGTGCTCAGTGAACTGGTGCAGCGCATGGATTTGCCGGCGGGCGGTGTGGTGCAGGCCCAGACACCCCAGTCGATGACCTCAGCCGCGCTGGACGCGCCCATGCGCGACAGCGTGGAGCGCCTGCTGCAATGCCTGCAGGATCCGCTGGACGCCAAGGTGCTGGGCCCGGCGCGGGTCCGCGAAGTGCTGTACACCGCCCTGCGCGGCCCGCAGGCCGGGGTGCTGCGGGCCTTGGTGGAGCAGCAAGGGCACTTCGCCCGCATCGGTGCGGCGCTGGCTCACCTGCGCGAGCATTACAGCGAGCCTCTGAACGTCGAGACCCTCGCCGCACGGGCCAATATGAGCGTGTCGACGTTCCACGAGCATTTCAAGCGCTGCACCGACATGGCGCCCATGCAATACCTGAAGCGCCTGCGGCTGCTCAAGGCGCAGCAGATGCTGATTGGCGAAGGGCTGGGGGTGGCGCAGACCGCGCATCGGGTGGGCTACCAGAGCACGTCGCAGTTCAGCCGCGAATACAAGCGCCAGTTCGAGCACAGCCCAGGGGAGGAGCTGCCGTACAAGAGCTTGCCGGTCTGACCTGCTGCACACACAGCACCCACCCGGGTTCACCCGGCCAACGACCACCGCGCCAACGGGGTGTAGGCCCCTTTTCGCGACTCGTAGAGCACAAACTCCCGCGCCAGAAGGTAGAAATCCGGGGCGGTGGGCGCTTCCGGGGGCTGCCCCCGATAATCCCTGGACAACGTCAGGTGCGGGCGGTAATCCCGGCTGCTCACCTGCAACCCCAATGGCAACAGGGCCTGCTGCAAGCCGTACACCAGGTGCAACAGGGCCGGCGGGGTGCTCTGCGCTTCCAGCACCAGTGCGCCAGCCTTCTGCCACACCTGCAAGCGATCGAGCAGCAGCCTGGGCGCGCTGCCTGGGCGGGCGAGCTGGTCCACCGCCGCACAGATCGAGGGCACCAGGGCAGTGTCAACATCGCCTAGAAACAGCAGCGTCACATGGAAGTTGGCAGCCGGCACCGGCTTGCCGTTACGCAGGGCCAGACCGTGGCGCCAAGCGGCCAGATCGCGGCGCTGGGCGTCCCCCACCGGCACTGCAAAAAAGAGCCGCTTGAACGGGCTGCCACTAAGGCGGGTGTCCTGAGCCATACGATCTCCTTGACCTTCGGGGCGTGGGTAACACCCCCATCATTACACTTAAGTCGCCCGGCTGTTTCGTAACAATAAGTACAAACTGCCTTGGCGATTGTTTATGCTGGCGGGCTTATGCCATGGCGCATGGCCATTTTTCGACAAGTAAACGTCCATGAAAATTGCACTCGTACTTATCTTCGCCCTCTCGATCGCCTACGTTCACCTGCGGGGTCGGGTTCGTCACAAGCTGACGCGGCAGCTGGGCGACCATTCCAGCTTCCTGGCCCCCGTCAACAGCTTCCTGTACCTGTTCTCCAAGCACCCGGCCAGGCCCTACCTGCCCGTTGAAGCCTTCCCGGAGCTGCAACCGCTGCAGGACCACTGGCAGGAGATCCGCGAGGAAGCCCAGCAGTTGCTACAGGTTGGCGAGATCAAGAAGTCCGACAACTACGATGACGTGGGCTTCAATTCGTTCTTCAAAACCGGTTGGAAGCGCTTCTACCTGAAGTGGTACGGCGAGAGCCACCCGTCGGCAATGACCTTGTGCCCTCGCACCACTGAACTGCTGCAAGGCATCGGCACGGTCAAGGCCGCGATGTTCGCCACCCTGCCGCCAGGGGCCAAGCTGGTGCGCCACCGCGACCCGTATGCAGGCTCGTACCGCTACCACCTTGGCCTGGACACGCCCAACGATGACGGCTGCTACATCGACGTGGACGGCCAGAAGTACTCCTGGCGCGATGGCCAGGGGGTGGTCTTCGATGAAACCTATATCCACTACGCCGCCAACACCACCGAGCACAACCGCATCATCCTGTTCTGCGACGTCGAGCGCCCCCTCAAGTACCGCTGGGCAACCGCGTTCAACCGCTGGTTCAGCCGCAATGTGATGGCAGCGGCCGCCGCGCCAAACGATGCCGGTGACAAGACCGGTGGCATCAACCGCCTGTTCACCCGCATCTACAAGATCCGCGAGCGCGGCAAGGCGCTGAAAAAGCGTAACCGTACCCGCTACTACCTTGAAAAATGGGCTGTGGTCGCCGCAGTGGTGCTGGTGTTCATCTACATCTGAAGGCCGTTTGGAGTAACCGCATGATCCATATCCGCCCGATGACCGCAGACGATTTCGAGCGCTTCTGGCCCACCCTGCAGGCCACGGTGCAGGCCCGGGAAACCTATGCGCTTGACCCGCACATGACCCCCGAGCAAGGCCGCCACTTATGGCTGGAGCTGCCCCTGTATACCTGGGTGGCAGAGGAAAACGGGGAACTGCTGGGCTCGTACTACCTCAAGGCCAACGCCGCAGGGCCTGGGGCGCACGTGGGCAATTGCGGCTATGTGGTCACGCCGCAGGCGCGTGGCCGAGGAGTGGCGCGTCTCATGTGCGAGCATTCGCAGAAACTGGCGCGCCAGGAAGGCTTTCTGGCCCTGCAGTTCAACTCGGTGGTCGCCAGCAACGAGGTGGCCGTTGCCCTGTGGCACAAGCTGGGTTTCGAAACGGTAGGCCGCTTGCCCAAGGCTTATCGCCATGCCCACCTGGGGCTGGTGGACTGCTTGGTGATGTACAAGTGGCTGGCCGATGAGCCAGTGGTGGAAACCCCGCCCCTGCTGATCGGGCGCAAGAACATCGAGGCGCGGGTGTCACGCAGACGCGGGCGGTAGCACCGCCAGCCGCGCCGGCCCCGCATCGTTCAGCGGGGCCGGGCACCTGGGTTAGAAGGCCAGGCCCACTTTTACACCGAACTCGTCACGCTTGAGCTTGGTGTTGTCGGCAACCGGCGAGTTATCGTCCAGCTTGTACTCGGTGCGGGTGTAGTACACACCGGCCTGCACCGGCATGGCGCCCTGCTGGTTCATCAGCATCGTGACTTCAGCATAGGGGTTGGTGCGGTCTTTCAGGTCAACCGTGTCGCTGCCGAAGTCATCCACTTTCAGCCGTGCGCGGCCGTCCAGGGTGTGACGGGCACCCACTTCCACGCGCAGGGTCGAGGCGTCGAACTGGTGGTTGTAGCCCAGCGCGGCCTTGGCGAACGGCGACTTGAGGGTGAGCTTGGTGTCCAGGTCGTTGATCTCGGGCTCGTAGCGCGACCAGCTGTAGCCGCCGCCGACGGTCACGTCGACGAAGTTGCGCGCGTCCAGCGCCGCACGCCAGCCAAGGTCCAGGTCAGCCTGGGCTTCCTTGAGCTTGTTGTCGTTCTTCTTGCCGTATTTGGCCTCTGCGCCGATCTGGTAGATGAAGCCGGATTCGGCAGTCATCTTGTTGCCGAAGGTGGCAAATACACCGCCCTGGCCCATGTGATCCTTGTCCGTTTCGCTGCCGCCTTCGAACTTGAACTTGTCGTAGGAGCCCAGCAGGCCCAGGGTGAACAGCGGGTCCGTGCTTGGCGCTGCGGTGGCAGCCAGCGGAGCGGCGACCAAGGCGAGCAGGCAGGTGTGGCGCAGCAGGTTACGAGCAGACATGCGAATAGTCTCCATGACGTATTGACGGGTTGTGCACGAGCGCTTCGAGCGCTGCCTGTTCAGAAAAGTTCGAAATAAAAACACCTGAAACGCGAACGCCGTTCAAAGGCCCTCTGAAGGCCCACAACCCGCGCATTTGACGCCCGCGCTGTTCAATGGTCAGATGCGCGCCAGTTTCAGGTGCCCTGCGCCGCCGTGCGCAGGGTGAAACGGGAAGCCGGTGCGTCGTGTAGCCACGACAAGTCCGGCGCTGCCCCCGCAACGGTAAGCGAGCGAACCTTTCGACACACCACTGTGCACCTGCATGGGAAGGTGAAAGGTTCATGCCCCTCGCAAGCCCGGAGACCGGCCTGAAGCTCCCTATGGCAACCCGCGGTGGGCGGGCGCAGGCCAGTGCCTGCGCGCGCCTGCGTGCCAGGTGCGCCTTTGCGTGTATTCCACCGGGATTCCTTCTTTCCTGCAGCAGTGGAACGACATGTCCCGTATCTTCAAGCTACACCCCTTGGCGGCCTGCCTGGCCGTCGCCGTGCCGGCCCAGGCCGACACCCTCCCGGCAGCGGCCCTGGCCCTGCCCTCCACGGCGGTCACAGGTGCCTATGACAGCGCGGCCGCCAACCTGGCAACGCCCAGCCAGGCAGGGTCGCGCCTTGGCCTCAGCCCGCTGGAAACCCCGGCCAGTACCAGCACCCTTGGCACCGCCGAGATCCAGCAGCGCAACAATGCCACCGTGCAGGAGGCCGTCACGCGCTCGCCCGGCATCACCTTCATCGGCTCACCGGGCGATGGCGGCACAGGGCTGTCTGCCCGTGGCTTCACCGGCCACGGCTCGGTCATGACCTTGTTCGACGGCGCACGCCTGTACACCGGGGCGGGCACCCAGACCTTCCCGGTGGACCCGTGGATGGTCGAGCGCATCGAGGTGGTCCGTGGCCCGGCATCCGTGCTGCACGGCGAAGGGGCGACCGGCGCGGTAGTCAACGTGATTCCCAAGAAACCCCTCGCCGGCGAGGTGCGCAACCACCTGCGTGTGGGCTATGGCTCCTGGGATCGCCAACAAGTGGGCCTGGACAGCGGTGGCAGCCTGAGCGAACGCCTGAGCTACCGGCTGAACCTGAACCAGCAAGCAGGCAACGGTTGGGTCGACCGCACCCCCTCCCGTAGCCAGGCCCTGAGCATGGCGCTGCGCTTCGACGCCAGCGAGGACCTCAGCTTCACCCTCGCCCACGACCGCGGTGACGCCACGCCAGCCAATTACTACGGCACGCCGCTGATCGACGGCCACTACCGCAGCAGCCTGCGCAGCAAGAACTACAACGTGCAGAATGACCAGCAGCACTACGTGGACCAATGGACGCGGCTGACCAGCGAGTGGGCGCTGAACGATCATGTCGGCGCCAGCAACCAGCTGTACTACATCAACAGCCGTCGCCAGTGGCGCAACGCCGAGGACTACCGCTGGGCCCCCGAGCAGGGCCAACTGCTGCGCGGCAGCTTCCTGCAGATCCGCCACAACCAGGAACAGTTCGGCGACCGCCAGACCTTCGATTTCGACCACGCCTTGTTCGGCCTGCCGAGCAAGACGGTGATCGGCGCCGAGTACAACAAGGTCCGGTTCAATGTGGACAGCAACGCGCCCTATGACGATATCGGCGGTGATTACATCGACCCGTGGCAGCCCCGCCCAGGGCCGTTCCAGAGTGCATCGCCGTTGCGGCCACAGACCCTCTCGACCACGCACACCTTTGCCCTGTTTGCCGAGAACCGCCTGCAACTGACCGACAAGCTGGCACTGGTGACCGGCCTGAGGCGGGATCAGAACCACATCGACCGGGACAACCTGGTGGATGGCAGCCGCAGCGACCGCAGCCTGCAGGGCGGCAACTGGCGCGCGGGGCTGGTGTATGCACTGAGCGAGGAGGTAGCGGTGTATGGCCAGTATTCCACCAGCCAGGACGGCGTCGACAACCTGATCAGCCTGCGCCCTTCGCAGATGCACTACGACCTCACCGAAGCCCGGCAGGCCGAGGTGGGGTTGAAGCAACGGTTCTGGAACGGCCAGGGCGAATGGACGTTGGCGGCCTACCACATCGTCAAGAAGAAGCTGCTGGTGGACGACCCGCTCACCCACGAACAACAGCAGGCAGGCCAGCAGACCTCCGACGGGTTGGAAGCCACCCTGGAACTGGCGCTGGCGCACCAATGGCAGGTGTCGGCCAACGCCGCGTTGCTGCGGGCGCGCTATGACCAGTTCGACGAAAACGTCGGTGGGGTGAACCTGGACCGCTCGGGCAACCGCCCGGTCAACGTGCCCAGGCGCACCGCCAACCTGTGGCTGAGCAAAGGCCTGGGCCAGCAGGTACAGGCCGGCATCGGGGCGCGCTTTGTGGATGAACGCTATGCCAACAACGCCAACACCCAGAGCGCCCCGGGCTACACCGTGGTCGATGCCAACATTGCCTGGCAGGTACAGCCGGATGTGCGGCTGGGGCTGCAGTTGAACAACCTGTTCGACCGCCAGTACGTGGTGTCGGCATTCAGTGGCGAGCAGTGGCTGATGGGCACGCCCCGGTCGTTGTTCGCCACGGTGGACTACCGCTTCTGACAAACCCGCCGTCGCCATGCGGCGGCGTACTCCACCCATACCACGGCCGGCAAAAATGCCTACCGTGACGACAGATATTAGTTATAAGATAACGTTTCATTTGAAACTCACCTTGCCAGCGAAATTTCATGACAAGCGCAAACGCCACCCCCACCCTGCTCACCCAGCGCCTGCAGAGCATCGATGCCCTGCGCGGGCTGGTGATGCTGTTCATGCTTCTGGACCATGTGCGCGAAACGTTCTTCCTGCACAAACAGGTCAGCGACCCGATGGCCATCGACACCACCGAGCCCGCGCTGTTCGTCAGCCGCACCCTCGCCCACCTGTGCGCCCCGGTGTTCGTCCTGCTCACCGGGCTGTCTGCCTGGCTGTACGGCGAGAAGCACCAAGGCCGTGCCGATGTCGCGGCCTTTTTGTTCAAGCGCGGGCTGTTTCTGGTGGTGCTGGAGTTCACGCTGGTCAACTTCGCCTGGACATTCCAGCTGCCGCCCACGGTCATCTACCTGCAGGTGATCTGGGCCATAGGCATCAGCATGCTCGCCCTGTCGCTGCTGGTATGGCTGCCACGGGCCGCTTTGCTGGCGCTGGGCGCGCTCATCATTGCCGGGCACAACCTGCTGGACGGCGTGCATTACGATGCAGGCTCCGCTCTGCATGTGCCTTGGGCGATCCTGCACGACCGTGGCTGGCTGGAAGTGTCGGAGCACCTGCGCCTGCGCACCTCCTACCCGGTGTTGCCGTGGGTGGGTGTGATCGCCCTTGGCTATGGCCTTGGGCCCTGGTTTGGCCGCGCCAGCCAACCTGCGCAGCGTCAGCAACGCCTGCTGCTGGCAGGCGCAGGCACGTTGCTGGGCTTTGTATTGCTGCGCCTGTTCAATGGCTATGGCGAAGCGCCCTGGGCGGCCTACCCGAATGTTGTGCAAACCCTCATGAGCCTGTTCAACATCACCAAATACCCCCCGTCGCTGTTGTTCCTGGCCTTGACGCTGGGCACCGGCCTGTTGCTGCTGCGCGGCTTCGAGCGCGCCGGCCAGGCCCGCTGGGTCGCTGCGCTGGCAGTGCTGGGGGCGGCGCCGATGTTCTTCTACCTGCTGCACCTGTACGTGCTCAAGGTGCTGTACCTGGCAGCGGTCGCTGTGTTTGGCCTGAACCAGGGCGCGTACTTCGGCTTCGACAGCATCGGCGCCGTATGGGTGGGGGCGGCATTGCTGGCCCTGGCGCTGTACCTGCCCACCCGCGGGTTCGCCCGCCTGAAGGCGCGCAGGCGGGACATTGCCTGGCTGAAGTATTTCTAAAAGCGTTTCACCCGGCGGCGTGATGGTCTACCATGCGTGCCGCCGGTTTCCATCACGGAATCAATAGGGAATCCCAGGCCCCGTTCCACAGGGCCAAACGGAACTGCCCCCGCAACTGTAAGTGCCGAGCCTGCTCCCTGCATGCCACTGGGTCACACACCCGGGAAGGTCGGAGCCAGGCCATGACGCACCAGTCAGGAGACCTGCCGGCACCTATACAACCAACCGGCGGGGTGTCCGGGATGGGCTTTGCGTTTTGCCTTCTGCTACCGGCAGGGGCTCGGCGATGCCTGCCCGCACGTTCCTTCCGTGAACTGCCCGATAGGAGATCGCCCCGCATGCTGCCCCGTATTGCCACCCTGTTCGCCGGCCTGGGCTTTGCCGGCCTGGCCCAGGCTGCTGCTACCCACTACCCGCTGACCCTCGACAACTGTGGCAAGCCGCAGACCTTCGACCACGCGCCGCAGCGGGCCGTGACCATCGGCCAGGCCGGCAGCGAGATGCTCTATGCACTGGGGCTGGGCGACAAGCTGGTGGGCACCTCGCTGTGGTTCAACGACGTGCTGCCTGAGTACCAGGCGCAGAACGCCAAGGTACCGCGCCTGGCCGACAACGATCCCAGCTTCGAAGCCGTGGTGGGCAAGCGCCCGCAACTGGTGGCTACCCAGTTCGAGTGGATGATCGGCGCCCAGGGTGTGGTGGGTACCCGGGAACAGTTCGACGAATTGCGCATACCGACCTATGTGATGCCGTCGGACTGCGAAGGCAAGGACAACCTGATGGGGGCCGATGGCACGCGCCTGCAGGCCTTTCAGGTAGACAGCATCTACAAAACCGTCAGCCAGCTGGCCGAAATCTTCGATGTGCAAGACCGCGGCACTGCCCTGAACGCCGAGTTGAAAGGCCGGCTGAACAGCGCCCTGGGGCAGCTGGCGGGCAAGGACCTGTCGCAGACCTCGGCGCTGTTCTGGTTCTCAAGCGCCGACCTGGACATCGACCCCTACGTGGCCGGGCGCCAAGGCGTGGCCGACTTCATGCTGCGCACCCTGGGGGTACGCAACGTGGTCGAATCCACTGAAGAATGGCCGACCGTAGGCTGGGAAACCCTGGCCAAGGCCAACCCGACCTGGTTGATCGTCGCACGCATGGACCGCCGCCGCTTCCCGGCCGACGATTACCAGAAAAAACTCGAATTCCTGCGTAACGACCCGGTCACCCGCAACATGGATGCGGTGAAAAACGGGCGCATCATCGTGCTGGATGCTGAGGCCATGCAAGCCGGCATCCGCCTGTTCCGTGGCCTGCAAACCCTGGCAACGGCGTTCGCCAGCGGTCACGCAGCCCAGTGACCAGCCGCCTGCCCTTCACCGCCGTGGCGGCCGTGGCCGCCCTGCTGACTGCCTTGCTGGCAGGCACCGCCATTGGTGAAAGCAACCTGTCACCCAGCCTGGTTGGCCAGGTGCTGGCCAACCACCTGTGGCAGGCGGGCTACGCGGTGGACCCGATTGATGCCGGCATTGTCTGGAACTACCGCCTGACCCGCACCCTGGTGGCCGCAGCCTGCGGCGCTGGCCTGGCGACCTGCGGCGTGATCCTCCAGGCCCTGCTGCGCAACCCGCTGGCCGAGCCCTACCTGCTGGGCCTGTCGGCAGGTGCCTCGACCGGCGCGGTGCTGGTCGGCTTGCTGGGCCTGGGCAGCATGGCGTTGAGCATGTCGGCAGGGGCATTCATCGGCGCACTGGCGGCATTCGCCCTGGTGCTGGTACTGGCCCGGGCCGCCAGCCCGGCCGGCAACAACGCCCAGGTCATTCTGGCCGGCATTGCCGGCTCGCAACTGTTCAACGCCCTCACCGCGTTCCTCATCACCAAGTCGGCCACCGCCGAGCAGGCGCGGGGCATTCTGTTCTGGTTGCTGGGTAACCTGAGCGGTGTGCGATGGCCGTCAGTGTGGCTGGCGGTACCGGTCGCAGTGCTGGGTTTGCTGGTATGCCTGTGGCACCGCCGGGCGCTGGATGCATTCACCTTCGGCGCCGATTCTGCAGCTTCACTGGGCATCCCGGTGCGGCGCACGCAGTTGCTGCTGATCAGCTGCGCGGCACTGGTGACGGCGGTGATGGTATCGATCGTGGGCGCCATCGGTTTCGTCGGCCTGGTCATCCCCCATGCCCTGCGCTTGCTGTTAGGCCCCGGTCACGGGCGCCTGTTGCCTGCCAGCGCACTGGGCGGCGCATTGTTCCTGGTAGCGGCCGACATTCTTTCGCGCACGTTGATTGCCGGGCAGGTCATCCCCGTGGGCGTGGTGACTGCGCTGATCGGCGCGCCGGTGTTCGCGTTGATCCTGGTCGCAAAACGGGGGCACTCGTGACCGCCATGGCCCCCGCGCGCATCGCACCGCTGAGCTGCCAGGGCCTGGGGCTGGACCTGGCCGGCAACACCGTACTGGACACCCTCGACCTGACCGTGCACGCCGGCGAGACCCTGGCTATCGTCGGGCCCAACGGCTCTGGCAAGTCCTCGCTGCTCAAATTGCTGGCCGGGCTGCGCAAGCCCACCCGCGGCAGCGTACACCTCATGGGCCAACCGTTGGCGCAGTTGCCCAGGCGCCAGATCGCCCAGGCCCTGGCATTGGTGGAGCAACAGGCTGATACGCTCGATGCGATCCGCGTGTTCGATGCCGTTGCCCTGGGCCGCACGCCATGGTTGTCGGCGCTTGCACCGTTCTGTGCAAACGACCGTGCCATCGTCGAACAGGCGTTGGCCGACGTGGATGCCCTGCACCTGCGCAGCCGGCTGTGGGGCGCGTTATCGGGTGGTGAACGCCAGCGCGTGCATATCGCCCGCGCCCTGGCCCAACAGCCGCGCCTGCTACTGCTGGATGAGCCCACCAACCACCTGGATATCCAGCACCAGCTAAGCCTGTTGCACCAGGTGCAAGCCTTGCAAGTGACCACCGTGGTAGCCCTGCATGACCTCAACCAGGCCCTCACCTGCCACCGCGTGGCGGTGCTCGACAAAGGCCGCCTGGTTGCCTTGGGCAAGCCGCTGGAGGTGCTCACGCCCCAGCGCCTGCTCGACACCTTCGGTGTGCATGCCCACTACCTCACCGACCCCTACGACGGCGCGCGCATCCTGCGCTTTCGCGCCCCTTGAACCAGGAAGTTCTGCCCATGTCGTTGCGCCCTGTTGCCTTGCTGCTCGCCAGCGCCCTGCTCGCCCCCACAGCCCTGGCCGAGGTTCACGAAGTGAAAATGCTCAACCGCGGTGAGGCGGGGGCGATGGTCTATGAACCTGATCACCTGCGCATCGCACCGGGCGACACGGTGCGTTTCGTACCCACCCAGAGCGGGCACAACGCTGCGAGCGTGCCGGGTTTGATGCCAGAGGGCGCTACGGCTTTCAAGAGCAAGCTCAACCAGGTCTTCGAGCAGCGCTTTACCGTGCCGGGCTTGTACGGCGTGCAATGCATTCCGCACCTGGCGATGGGCATGGTCATGCTCATTCAGGTCGGTGACGTGACCGAGGCCGCGGTGCCGGCAAGCCTGCCGGCGAGGGCCAAGGCGCGCTTCGGCGCGCAACTGCAACAGCTGGCGGCCGGCCAGTGAGAAGGTTGTCACTGGCGCTGCCACTGGTGGCGATAGCCCCCTGGGCACAGGCTGAAAATGCCCAATCCCAAAGCCAGGGTTTTGTCCAGGACGCCAGCTGGAGCGTGCTCAACCGCAGCGTGTACGATCAGCGCGACTTCAAGCATGGCGGGCGCAACGGTGCCGCGCGCAATGCCTACAAGCCGCGCAACGAGCGTAACGGCAAGGCGGAAGAATGGGGCTACGGCCTGATGGGTACCTTCCAGTCTGGTTTCACCCAGGGGCTGGTGGGGGTGGGCGTGGATGCCCACGCTTACCTGGGCGTCAAGCTGGACAGCGGCGGCGGCCGGGCGGGCAAAGCGCGCCTGCTGGCCGTGGACAACGACGGGCACCCGCAATCTGATTACAGCCGCGCAGGCGCCGCCGTGAAACTGCGCATTGCCAACACCGTGCTCACCTACGGCGAGCAACGGGTGAAAACGCCGGTGTTCAGTGCCTCCGACAGCCGTTTGCTCCCGGAAACCTTCACCGGGTTCTTTCTGGCCAGTGATGAACTGGAGGCGCTCAGGCTGGTGGCCGGGCATTTCACCGAAGACGCCGACCGCAATGCCTCCAGCCATGGCCGGGGCTTTGCGGTCAATTACTCCAATGGCCGCCAGGGTAACCAGGTCGACCTGGCCGGCGCCATCTTCACGGCCAGCCCTGGCTTCAGCGCCAGCCTGTACACGTCGCGGTATGAAGACACCTGGAACCAGCACTACCTGGGCAGCACCCTGAGCCATGCCCTGGACGAGCAGCGCAGTGTCAGCCTGGACCTCAACCTGTACCGCACCACCGACACCGGCAAGGCACTGTCGGGGCGTATCGACAACACCACTTGGAGCCTGGTTTCGCGCTACAACCAGGGGCCTCACGGCTTCAGCCTGGGCTGGCAGCAGGTGCATGGAGACACACCGTTCGACTACGTCTCGCGGGGCGCCATCTACATCGCCAATGCGGTGCAGATGTCCGACTTCAACGGGCCGAACGAAAAGTCCTGGCAGGCGCGCTACGACCTGGACATGGGTGCCTACGGCATCCCGGGCCTGGCGCTGACGGCGCTGTACGTACGCGGCTTCGGCATCGACGGCACCGGGGTAGACCCGGCAGGTGGCTATGCCTATCTGGGCTACGGCAAGGGCGGCAAGCACTGGGAGCGTGACCTTGAGGCCCGCTATGTGGTGCAGGGCGGCCGGGCCAAGGGCGTCACCTTCTCGGTCCGGCACAACGTGCACCGGGGTAACCAGGCGCAAGCCGAGCTGGATGTCGACCAGCTTCGGCTGGCGGTGGAATGGCCATTGTCCGGGGGGTTATGACAGGGGTGGCTGGCTGTACGCCAGGTCGGCGAACGCGGCTTCGAGCTCCGCATCGACATGGCCAGCAGCCCTCACGCGGGTCTGCAGGTACTGCCTGACCGTGTTGGGCCAGCGCCCTTCACGGTGCGCCGCATTGATCAGGCTCCGGGCATCCTGCCGGGTGGCACCGCGCCACAGGTCCATCAGCCTGTTTTCAAAATCATCGGAGGTCCATCCCTCCAGGCGTGCTTCGAATTCGTCCAGCAACTTGAGCTTGTACAGGGCCATGTGTGGCATCGTCCTTCTCCCTCTGCAGCGATGAAAAATCCATGTCCTGGGAGGGTAAGCACGGCCTGGCAGGCAAGGAAATGAACGCGTGGATCACTGCCGCCAGGCGTGTGTAGGGCAATTCCGTAGGTTCAGCGCAGGGGCAGCTGCATGTGGGTGGTCTGCCACACCGGATCTTGTTCAACGTCCACCACGCTGAAACCCTGGTGCTCCCAGAAGCGGATGGCGCCGGGCAGAAATGGATGGGTGTGCAGGTACAGGCAGTCTACCCCTTGCGCCTGGGCGTGCAGACGCAACCTGGCGAACAGCGCTGCTGCCAGGCCGTGCCTGCGGTAGGCCGGCAAGACGAACAGCCGCACCACCTCGACCACCTGCAGGCTGCGGTAGCAGAGCTGGGCAAAGCGGTGATCGTAGGGCAGGTAGCCAATCACTGCTACCAGGCGCCCGCCGTCCCGCGCCTCCAGAAAACAGCCAGCGCCGTCCAGGTACGTGCTGGCGAAGTGCGCCAGATCATGGGGCAAGGACGTGCCGGCGAGCATCGGGAACAATTCGCGGCGGGCCGCTTCGACAAACGTCACCACCTCATCAATGGCGTCGCGTGGAACAGGTTGCAGGGTCAGGTCGGGCATGGGGCAGCCACCGGGCAATGGAGGCCAGGTTCTACCCCAGCCGCGCGGCCATGGCAAACGACAAGGCTCGTCGGCGTTGCGCAGACACCGTTATAATCGCCAGCCTCACAGCCCAACCAGGCCATGCCATGCCTTGCCTCAACAAGTTGCTGTTGCCCCTGCTGCTGGCCCTCGCCGTTACCGCTTGCGATCAGAAACCCACCCGTGAAGAGCAGATCCTCGCGCGGCTGCCGCTGCAGGAGGCCTATACCCATAACATCGAGCGCATGGCTGGCCTGCTCGCGCGCACCCACCCCCGGTTGACACAGGCAAGCATCGAGCAGGTGCTGCGCAAACACCTCACGGTCGAGGACCAGCGCCAGGACCTGTTCCGGCTTTACAGCGAGAAAAACTTCAGCGATGCAGAGTTCGACACGATCGTCACGGCGCTGCAGGACCCGGCCAAGGCACGGGCTCTGGAGGACACGGAGAACGGCCGGCGCCTGAGCGAAAAACTCACGTCGCTGATGCGCGACACCGCTGGGGACCCCAATGTGCAAGCCTTGGCCAAACAACGCATGCAGCAGGTGGAAGACGAATTGCGCAGGCTGGACAACGCCAGCCCTGCTGGGTGATAGGCCCGGAAGCGCTAATTGGGGCGCTTAGCGCCCCAACGCATCCGATGGTGGCCATCTTGACGTCAAGCAGTTCCCCAAAGCACCGATAACCTGTAGGGTTATCGCCCTTTTTGTCGCATCTGTTCGCCCTAGAGGTCAGGATTGCCAAACGCCAAGCAAGGAATGCGGCTCGATCTGCGCACACTTATTCTGGTGCTTTGCGCCCTTACCGCGCTGGTGATGCTGTGCGCCAGCTATTTCGCCAGCTACCGGGTGCAGCGCCAGTTGCTGATCGATCACGCCTTGGAAGCCAACCGGGTCTATGCGGCAAAGCTGGCTGCCATCACTGAAACCTATATCCGCAACGCCCTGCAGCAACTGGCATTCAGCGCGGGTGTGCAGCGCCAGCAACTGGCCGACAGCGCTGCGCTACGGGCCGAAACCGACCGGGTGCTGGGCCAGAGCATGGCCTTCAACTCTACCTTCGTGATCGACGCGAACGGTGTACTGCTGTCGGTATCGCCTGCACACCTGCGCCACCTGGTGGGTGGGCGCATGCAGTCCCCCGGTGTAGAAGAAGCCCTGCACGAACGCCGCCCGCTGGTTTCCACCCCCTATGTCTCGGCAGCCAACAATCTGGTCGTGACATTGTCACAACCGATCTTCGACGCCGATGGGCGTTACCTGGGCTACGTGGCGGGAAGCCTTTACCTGCACGAGCGCAACATCCTCAACAGCCTGCTGGGCGAGCACTTTTACAAGGATGGCTCCTACCTGTACGTGGTCGACAGCCAGCGCCGCCTGCTGTACCACCCCAACCCGCAGCGGGTTGGCACAGTGGTGCAGAGCAACCCGCTGATCAACCAGCTGGGCACCTTGCGCAACGGCACCCGCCAACTGAGCAACAGCCAGGGGGTGGAGATGCTGGCAGGTTTCGCCACCGTGCCAAGTGCCGGCTGGGGCGTGGTGGCGCAGCAGCCCCTGACGCGCACACTGACGCCACTGGGGGACCTCATCCTCAACGTGGTGGGTACATCGGCGCCATTGGCCCTGGTGGGCTTCCTGCTGCTGTGGTGGCTGGCCCTGATCATCGCGCAGCCGTTGTGGCAACTGGCTGCCGGTGCCCGCACCATGGACAGCCCGGAAACCGCCGAGCGCCTGCGCCGGGTGCCTGCCTGGTACTTCGAGGCGGCCGAGCTCAAGCGCGCCCTGCTGTTCGGGCTGAACCTGCTGCAGGAACGCATTGGCCGGCTCAACCGCGACGCCCAGACCGACCCGCTCACAGGCCTTGTCAACCGTCGCGGCCTGGAGTTCAGCCTGGCACTGCTGCAGGCCGATGGCCGATCGTTCTCGGCCATCGTGCTGGACATCGACCATTTCAAACGGGTCAACGACAACCATGGCCATGAGGTGGGTGACCAGGTGCTGCGGCGCCTGGCAGAGCTGATGCGCGGCTGTTGCCGCGAGGGTGACCTGCTGTGCCGTACCGGCGGCGAGGAATTCCTCATGCTGTTGCCAGGCGCAGGCCTGGAGGTAGCGGCCAACGTGGCCGAGCGCCTGAGGCTGACGGTGCAGGATACCCCGCTGGAACCGGTGGGCGCCGTGACGGTGTCACTGGGTGTAGCGCGTTGGGATGCCAAGGGTGGCAATGAGCCTGCCGACGCGCTAGGTGCGGCTGACCGTGCGCTGTACCAGGCCAAGCAACAGGGGCGCAACCGGGTGGTTCACGCCTGACCACCTGACGGGTCGCGGCCCCTGCGGTCGTATCAGGTATCCGAACGTCGCCCTCGACAAAGCGGCCTGCGGGCAACGGCGATCTACTGGCAGACACATAAAAATGATGAGGCGGCCCGACCGCCCCACGTTCTTCATGACTGCCAATGGAAACCGGAGAGCACCCGCATGTCCGCAACTCATGAGGTATCCCCCGCCACCCTGCGTCGCGTCATCGCCGCTTCAGCCATCGGCAACTTTGTCGAATGGTTCGACTTTGCGGTGTATGGCTTTCTCGCCACCCTGATCGCCAGCCAGTTCTTTGCCAGCGAAGATGCCAGCGTGGCCTTGCTCAAGACGTTCGCCGTGTTTGCGGTGGCCTTTGCCCTGCGCCCGCTGGGCGGTATCGTGTTCGGCGCGCTGGGCGACCGCCTTGGGCGCAAGCGCATCCTGTCGTTGACCATCCTGCTGATGGCGGGCTCCACGACGCTCATCGGCTTGCTGCCCACCTACGCCAGCATCGGCCTGGCGGCGCCGGCGCTGCTCACCCTGGCGCGCTGCCTGCAAGGATTTTCTGCCGGTGGCGAGTATGCCGGTGCCTGCGCCTACCTGATGGAGCATGCGCCTGACGACAAGCGCGCGTTCTATGGCAGCTTCGTACCGGTGTCCACCTTCTCCGCCTTCGCCTGCGCCGCTGTGATCGCCTATGGCCTGGAGGCCAGCTTGTCTGCCGAAGCCATGAGTGCGTGGGGCTGGCGTGTCCCCTTCCTGATCGCCGCCCCGTTGGGCCTGGTGGGCCTGTACCTGCGCTGGCGCATGGAAGAAACCCCGGCGTTCCGCGAGGCGCTTGCCCAGGGCAAGGTCCACGAGCATTCACCGCTCAAGGACACCTTGCGCCACCATGGCCGCACCATCCGCAACCTGGGTGCGTTCATCTCGCTGACCGCGCTGTCGTTCTATATGTTCACCACGTACTTCGCCACCTACCTGCAACTGGTGGGCAACCTGACCCGCGCCCAGTCGCTGCTGGTCACCACGGTGGCGCTGATCTTCGCCGCGGTAGGGTGCCCGCTGGCAGGGGCATTTTCCGACCGTGTGGGGCGGCGCAAGACCATCGGCTTTACCTGCCTGTGGGTGATGGCCTGCGTGTTCCCGGCCTATTGGCTGGCGAGCTCCGGTTCCATGCCCGGGGCACTGCTGGGGGTGATCCTGTTGGCGGTGGGCGCCCTGTGCAGCGGCGTGGTCACGGCAGCGCTGCTGTCCGAGAGCTTCCCCACCCGCACCCGCTATACCGCGTCGGCCATCACCTACAATGTGGCCTACACCCTGTTCGGCGGCACCGCCCCCCTGGTGGCGACGTGGCTGATCGGGCAGACCGGCAGCAGCCTGGCACCGGCCTTCTACCTGGTGGCGATCGCGTTGGTGGCCTTGATTGGCGGGCTGGCGCTGCCGGAAACCTCGCGCATTTCGCTGCATGACGAGGCGGCGACAAACCCGGTAAGCAGCGGCGCGCGTCCCGCGGTTTGAGGCGAGAGGGCCGCAGTGCGGCCCCGGTTCGTTAATCGCACACTTTCGCCAGGCCAGCACTGGGTGCAATTGACTATATTAACCGGCTGGTACAAAACTGGAGGCATTCAACAACAACAAAGCGATACTCCCCATGAAGCCCCTCATTCTTGTGCTCAACGGCCCCAACCTGAACATGCTGGGTACCCGCGAACCCTCCCAGTACGGCTACGAGACACTGGCCGACCTGGCGCAGGGCTGTGCTGACACTGCCCAAACATTGAACCTGGACATCGAGTTCCGCCAGACCAACCACGAAGGCGAGCTGATCGACTGGATACATGCCGCCCGCGGCCGCTGCGCCGGCATCGTCATCAACCCTGGCGCCTGGACACATACCTCTGTGGCCATCCGCGATGCCTTGGTCGCCAGCGAGGTGCCGGTGATCGAGGTGCACCTGTCCAATGTGCACAAGCGTGAGCCTTTCAGGCACCTGTCGTTCATTTCATCCATCGCCGTCGGTGTTATCTGCGGCCTGGGCAGCCATGGCTACCGCATGGCCATCAGTCATTTCGGCGCGCTGTTGCAGGAGCGTGCGGCATGAGCCAGCAGGCAATCCTTGCCGGCCTCATCGGCCGTGGCATCCAACTGTCGCGCACCCCGGCGCTGCACGAGCACGAAGGGGATGCCCAAGCCTTGCGTTACCTGTATCGCCTGATTGATGCCGACCAGTTGCAGCTGGATGACAGCGCCCTGCCCAGCTTGCTCGATGGCGCGCAGCGCACCGGCTTTACCGGCTTGAACATCACCTACCCCTTCAAACAGTCGATTCTTCCGCTGCTGGATGAGCTGTCCGAGGAAGCCAGGGGCATCGGCGCGGTCAACACCGTTGTGTTCAAGGATGGCAAACGCGTGGGCCACAACACCGACTGCCTGGGCTTCGCCGAGGGCCTGCGCCGGGGCCTGCCAGATGTATCACGGCGGGTGGTGGTGCAGCTGGGGGCTGGCGGCGCGGGCTCGGCGGTGGCGCACGCCCTGCTGGCCGAAGGGGTTGGCCAATTGGTGCTGTTCGAAGTGGACGCTGCCCGGGCTCAGGCCCTGGTCGACAACCTCAATGCCCATTTCGGCGCCGAGCGAGCGGTCTTGGGGACTGACCTGGCCCCTGCCCTGGCAGACGCAGACGGTTTGGTCAACACCACGCCGGTGGGCATGGCCAAGCTGCCCGGCACCCCATTGCCGGTAGAGCTGTTGCACCCGGACCTGTGGGTAGCAGAAATCATTTACTTCCCACTGGAAACCGAATTGCTGCGCGCCGCGAGGGCCATTGGCTGTCGCACGCTCGATGGCAGCAACATGGCCGTATTCCAAGCGGTGAAGGCATTCGAGCTGTTCAGCGGAAAGCAAGCTGACGCCGCACGCATGCAAGCGCATTTCGCCAGCTTTACTTGAAACCAAGGGCTGCCGCCCAGCCCTTGGGTGCGGTTCAATCGTCGAGGGGTTTTGGCGGGGCGGCGGGTTTTGCAGGTTTGGCTGCCTTGCCAGGCTTGCTTTCCTTGGCCCCCTCTTGCGGCGCCGCCGCTACCGGTTCTGGCGCCTTCACGGCTTTTTCAGTGGCGGGCAGATCGTCCACCGCCTTGAGAATTACCTGCGGGTCCAGCGCGTCACCGGTGTCATCATCCTTGAGCATGTGCCGCTCGCCGTCCTTGCCAACCAGAATCACCTTGGTGCCTTTGCTGGCACCGAGCTTCAACTCGCGGATCAAGGCCATGGTGGTCTGCTGCTCGAGGTTCTTGTCGTCACGCTTGCCCATCATCTGAGCCACGCTGAACAACACCAGGCCCCGTTCCTTGAAGGCCGCCTGGGTGGCTGGGTCTTCGAATGCCTTGTTGACCGCCCTCAGGGTCGGGTCGGCACTGCTGGGGGCGATGATGACCAACGGCCTTGCCTTGCCCAGCTCCTTGGCCAGCGGTGCATCGCTGTCTGCAGCGAACAATGGGCTAGCAACGGCGAGCAGGGTGGCGAGGGTCAGTGACCGGACGAGCATGCGCATCTCCTTATTCTCTCGATAAACCAAAGACTACAGATCCTGGAGAAAGATCCGACGCGGGAGCCTAAACCAACTGGGCTGGCAATGGGCCTGCGCAAAAGTAACCTGGCGTTTCTAGCCACCACATGCAGACCAGGAAAAGCCCCCAACGCGTGCACTTGAGCATAGCCCAAACCTACATCGTTGCCCTGCCTGCACAGGTACAGTACACGCCTTCAACCTCAGTCGACGGCGGTATCCAGGGCATGCCGGGTCAGCTCCAGCATCAGCGTGCGCTCCGCTGCCTGGCGCTGGTCAGCGATGGTGGCGGTTTGCTCCAGGCGCTGCATCTCGCTGAGCCCTGGGGCTTCCTGCATGGCCTCCAGGCGCTCATGAAATGGGGCATTCAACGCCTCGAACCGCTCAGGGTAGGCACTGCGCAGGTGGCGGCACCAGAACTCTCGCCCCAGCAGCGAAGCGGCCAGTTGCTCCGTGCTTTCGGCCGCCAGCACCCGACTGCGGGCCTGGCTGATGTGCCGCTCGTTAACACCGGCCACTTCGCGAAACGTCATGCCACGGGTGTTGACGGGCAGGTCCAGGTCGTCACGCAACGCCAGGCGATAGGCCAGCGCCACTTCGATCAGATCAGGGTCGGCACCGGAGCGCTGGCGCATCTGCATGTCCTCCATCGCGATGTGGTCCACTTCATCCATGCGCCACAGCTGCCTGCCCAGGTGCAGCAGCATCTGCTGCTGGTCGCCCGCCTGCGCGCTGGCTTCGGCCTGCCACACCAGCAGGCGCAGTTCCAGGTCGCTGAACCGGAGGGCGACACTGTCCTGGCAGGTAAGCTGCTCGGCGTCACTGAACATCGCGTCTCGCAGCTCCGCTGAATCACGCATGGCCTGCAATAGGCCCATGACCCGACAGGCCAGGTAGCGCGCGCCGGTGCGGTTCTGGAAGTCGGCGGTTTCCGTCAAGCGCTGCAACAAGTTGAAAAACTGCGCAGCGCCTTGCATAGCCTGCAGCGGCTCCCAACATGCACCCAGTTCCGTGCGCTGGTCCATGCCGATGGCGTCCATCCAGCGCAAGCGGGCCAACGCCCAGGCGCGGGCATCGTCCAGCGAGGCCGCCGACTGCAGCGCCTCCTGCAGCCGCTCGCGCTCGGCGTCGGTCAAGGGGTTGCCACTGAGGTGCACCTCGCCCTGCACCCACAACGTCGATTCGTAGAACCCTTCGGGCAATTCGGTGATCTGGTTGTCACGCAGGTCCAATACCCTCAGCGAGGTGTTTTCCATCAACAGGTAAGGAAGGCTGCGCAGCTGGGTACCGGCCAACCGCAGCTCGTGCAGGTGGATCAGGCCATTGACCGCGAACGGCCTGCCCAGCGGGTTGCGCGACAGGTCGAGAAAGCGCAGGTTGGCGCAACTGGCAAGGATGGTCGCCTGGCCCGGGTCCAGGCTGATGAGGTTGCAGGAAAGGTCGAGTGTCCAGAGGTTTTCCATCTGCAGCAATGCGTGTGGGACCCGCGGCAGACGGTTGTTGGGCATCTCCAGCGACCGCACATTGGAAAACGCCCGCAGAAAGCTTTCGGGCAGTTGGGTGATGTGAGCGTCACGCAGGGTCAGCGAATACACATGGTCGAAGTTGGCCTGTTCTGGCAGCTCCGGGAAGGTTTCGGTGTGAATGCCAATCATGTCCCAACGGTATGCCTGGATCAGGTCGTTGCCATGGGTGCCCTGATCAAGCACGTGCTGCCAGCAGTTCTGCAAGGCCTGCCGAAGCTCACGGCGCCGCTGCCGTTCTGCACGTGTGGAGCCGCGGCTGGTCCACAGGCGCAGCTGAACATTGATCTGCTCGAACTCCTGCTCCACCTGATGCAGGCGTGCCTCCACGCCCCCTGGCGCCTCTTGCGCCTGGGCCAGCCAGGCATTGAGCTGACCATCGGTATAGGTTGGGTAGAGTAACCGCAGCCTGCGGTGATAGGGGTTGGGGCGCCGGCTTCTGCGCCCGCTCAACGGGTAGCCAACCCGGCCATCCGGCAGGCGAACCGGCATCCGCCAGGCACCAGGGTCGCTGCTGCCCAGCAAGCCCGGCAAGGTCGTGCGGTTGGCTTCGGTGAGCCGTAGCACGCGGGCTTGCAAGTGCTCGGCGAAAGGGGCTTCAAGCTGCAGGGTAGCGAGGTCTGCCTGGTCGCACACGCTGGCCATGACCTGGAACAACTCACCCGCAGGTGCCAGCACCCGGCCTTGTGCGTCGAGCACGCTGAACAGGCCATCGTCGTACAGCACGTCCAGCACCCGCTGCCCCGACTGAGTGTCAGCCAGCAGGGCACCCCTCGCCTGGCTGCTGAACAGCCGCCAGCGGACCCTTGCCGAGGCACCTGCCAGGTGACGCAGCATACCGAACGCCAGCCGTGCCACATCAGTGCTCTGGGGAGTATCGAAGTACAGCGCTTCGAGTGCCCGGTCCAGGCGTATCTGCAGCGAGCGTACCCGCGCGGCCTCGGCCAACTGCAGCGGTACACGCCCCGTCAGCTTCAGCCGCTCCAGGTCTGCCTGGCTGGCACGGCGCAACAAGGCTTGCGCAGCGCTGCCATACAAGCGAGGGAAAACACGGCATAACGCCCGGCAGCCCTCGTCATCCGGTTGCGGCAGCGCCTGGTACAAGCGCTGCAGCAATGGCCGCCGTTGCGCGTGCACCCAGTTTGCCAACTGTTCCCGCGTGCGCCCTTGCTCGAACGGGGGCGCAATCACGTCGTCAAACCACTGAAAGTCGTCGGCAGGCCCACCAGCACGCAGCTGCGCAACCAGCCCGCGCAAACGTTGCTCAAGCCCTGCCCGTAGCGCTGTATCGATCAGACCGGGGGCACAGGCATCCGCGCTCAGGTGCAATGCTCGCAGCTGTGCATCGTCCAGGCCGTGAACAGCCAGCACGTGGTCGATAGCGCTGTCGTCCAGTTCGGCCATCGGGCCGCCAAGGCGCCGGAACAGGTAGCGTGTACCTTGCCAGTCCATGGGCGACTCGCTCCACAGCCGCCAGGCACCGGCCCCATTGTGTTGCAGCAAAGGGCCATACCCGTCACGGGGCAGCAGTTGCCACTGCCCATCGGTGGGGCGTTGCTGCACGCGGTACGTCTGCCCGTCCATGCGTATCCAGGCATGCGCGTCGTTGCGGCTGACGCCTTGGGCATCGGTGACGGCATGCGCAGGTGGTTGTTCGCTATGAAAAGGGGCAAGGTCCCCGGCCCACAAGCGCTCGCCGCCGCCCTGGACGTTGGCCTGGACCAGGCTGTCTACCCAAGCGGAACGCTTCCAGGCTTGGCGCACCACGTGCACGCCGGCAGCGCCGGCCGCCACCAGTGCCAGGTCGGTGGCCACGTGGTCGAGGTGCTCCAAAGCCTGCTCGGCCTCACCCTCCTGCCAGGCGTCCAGGGCATAGAAGGCCTCTTGCAACAGGCTCCACACCGTCACAGCCAACAGCACAGCGCCGATGCCCGGCACCCACAGGCTGGCAAGCCCCAGCAATGTCCAGCCCTCAGCCGCAAGGCGCTGCTCGTGAGCCTGCTCGCGTTCGCGGTCCAGTTGCTGGACGGGCGGTAGCAATGTGGCTGCATCGGATTGGATCTGCGCGATGCGCGCGAGCGCAAGGCTCTCGAACAGCGGCCCGGGCAATGGATAGGCGCGGGGGTACAGGTCGGCGGTGGCCCATGCCGGGATATCGTGATAGAAGCGGGTGGCCAGCTTGGCGAAGAACCCCTGGCTGTCACGACGGCGCACGAAACGGGCGAAGAATTGCTGGTAGGGCTTTTCACGCAGACGGGCGTTCAGCACCTTGCGGGCAAACCGCGCCAGGTTTTCTGCAGCGCTCCAGGCGCCCTGCGGGTCGCCAGGGATGTACACCAGTACACGCCGGCTGGACGTATAGAACGGTGCCAGGGACTCGTCTCGCACGTCCAACACCACAATCTGCTGCAACGGGCAGCCCAGCACTTCGAGGTTTTTCGCAACCACGCGATCGCCTTGCAGGGGCCCCAACCGGCCATCACGCCAAAGGTTGATCAGCAAACCCAGTTCCGCCTCGGTCAATACGCCACGCGCACGGGCCTTGAATGCGTCGATCAGCATCTCGTGCCGGGTCAGTTCCCCCAGCACCGCAACCATGGCCGCGGGGGCAAGGTGGGCCTGCAGATGCGCCTGATAGCGCGCTCCAAGGTCCAGCTCGCGAATCAGGCGGGCGAACTGGGCAGCGTGAGGTTCACGCAAACGCTGCCCTGCCCCGTTGTGCAATCCGGCCCCGGGCGCAAGGATGCCTGGCGTGGCTTCGTCAGCGGTGAAATTGCGCAGCACAGCTTCCAGCAGCGGGATCTGGTAATACACCCTTTGAGTCAGCGGGACGCGAATCGGGGCGTAGGTCAGCAAGGGCACCTGGTAGGCATTGCGAAACCACAATTGATCCACTGGCACACTCACCCCATGGCGCTGGGCGAGGGCCGCTTGCAGCAGGGGCGTGATGAAGTGATCGATGCCTTGGATGGCCGCCCAGCGCACACTGAGCCGCTGCCGGCAGGCCAGGCTGCTGCGCAGCGCCTGGCACACGACGGGCATGTGCTGATGGCTGACAGCCTTGAGCCAGGTGGGCAGTTGCGCGGCGAGAAGCCGGTCCTGGCCCGCTTGCTCGAGCAGGTTGGGTTGAGTGGTGGTGTCCATCCGGTGCTCCCGCAATGTCGATACGGGTGCCAGGGTATGCAAAGGTCGCCCCATTGAAGTGGCGACCTACTACCACCCACACGGGTCACGCGCCGCCCTAGAACAACAGCATCTGGTGATCAACCAACGCCGCGAAGCTGTCGCCTACAAAAGGCAGAATCGCGTCAGCGACCGGTTGCAACTGACGCGTCAGGTAATGCTCGTAGTCGATCGGTGCCCTGCGGTTTTCCAGCGGCTCGGGCCCGGACGTGGTCATCACATAGCTGATCCAGCCACCGCGCTGATACTGCAGGCCACGGCCAAGCTGGCGATTGTAGTCATCGGCAAGGCGTGCGGCACGGACATGGGGCGGCACGTTGCGCTGGTACTCCGCCAGCGGCCGACGCAAGCGCTTGCGGTAGACCAGCAGTTCGTCCTGCTCGCCGGCGAGGGTGCGCGCCACATACCCGCGCACGTAATCACGGTAGGGCTCGCCCCGGAAGATGCGGCCATACAACTGCTGCTGGAACGCCCTGGCCAGCGGCGACCAGTCGGTGCGCACCGACTCGAGCCCTTTGTAGACCATGTCTTCGGTACCATCGGCACGCTGCACCAGCCCGGCATAGCGTTTTTTGCTGCCTTCATCGGTGCCGCGGATGGTCGGCATCAGAAAACGCCGGTAATGGGTTTCGAACTGCAGTTCCAGGGCGCTCTCGATGCCCAGTGTCTGCTGCAGGTGCCCTTGCCACCACTGGTTGACCTCGGCCACCAGTGCCTTGCCGATCTGCGCGGCAGCCGCCTCATCGTGGGCCGTTTTCAGCCACACGAACGTGGAGTCGGTGTCGCCGTAGATCACATCGAACCCTCGCGCTTCGATCAACGCGCGGGTTTGTCGCATGATCTGGTGGCCACGCAGGGTAATCGAGGATGCCAACCGCGCGTCGAAGAAGCGGCAGCCACTGGAGCCCAACACGCCGTAAAAGGCGTTCATGATGATTTTCAGGGCTTGTGACAACGGCGCATTGCCGACCTGCTTGGCCTGCTCCCTGCCCTGCCAAACGCGCTCGACGATGGCCGGCAGGCAATGCCGGGTTCGCGAGAAACGCGCCCCCCTGAAGCCCTCCACCGCGTGCTGGTCATCGGGCTGGCCCAGGCCCTCGACCAGCCCGACCGGGTCGATCAGGAACGTGCGAATGATCGAGGGGTACAGGCTCTTGTAGTCCAGCACCAGCACCGAATGATACAACCCTGGCCGCGAATCCATGACAAAACCGCCCGGGCTGGCTTCTTCCGGCCGGCTGCCCAGGTTGGGCGCGACAAACCCAAGGCGGTGCATGTGGGGCATGTACAAGTGGCAGAACGCAGCCACCGATCCCCCGCTGCGATCGGCTGCAAGCCCGGTTACCGAGGCGCGCTCCAGTAGAAATTCCAGCAACCGGGTATGGGCAAAGATGCGTGTGACCAGTTCGCAGTCCTTGAGGTTGTAGCGCGCCAGGGCCGGCTTGTCCTCGGCGAACATACGGTTGATTTCATCCATGCGCTGGTAGGGCGTGCTGATCGCCTTGCCATCGCCCAGCAGGGTCTGGGCAACGTTCTCCAGGCTGAACGACGGGAAGCTCCAGGTGGCCGACCGCAGCGCCTCGATCCCGTCGATCAGCAGGCGCCCCGGCACCTCGGCAAACACGTGCCCGCCCTTGGCGTGGGCGCGCAGTGTCATGGGTGCACCGCCCCGGCCCAGCGCCAGGGGCACCTGCAGGCGCCCGGCGTGCTCGTGCAGCAGGCGCAGGTCGAACTGCACGACGTTCCAGCCGATGATCGCGTCCGGGTCGTGGCGCGCCACCCACTGGTTCAGGCAATGCAGCAAGGCGGCCCTGTCGGTGCAGTAGTGCAGGTCGAAATCTACCTGCGCCGCATCGCCGTTGGCCGGCCCGAGCATGTACACCTGGCGCTGGCCGCAACCTTCCAGGGCGATGCTGTACAACTCGCCGCGCTCGGTGGTTTCGATATCCAGCGACACCAGCCGCAGCGGCGGCCGGTACTCGGCGACCGGCTTGAGCTGGGCTTCGCACACCACGCCCTGGGCATCGACCTGGCCTGCGAACTGCACAGGGGCGGTGATGAAGCGCTCCATCAAGTAGCGTTCCGGTGGCCGTATGTCGGCCTCGAACACGTCGATACCCGCCGTGCGCAGGCGCTGCTCAAGCTGCAGCAACTGGCGATACTGCCGGCAATACAACCCCAGCACCGGGCGCTGGTCGAAAGCCTTGAGCCCAAGCGGGCGCAGCTCCACGCCCGGCTCGTCGGCCAGCAGCACCCGGGCATGGGCCTGTTGCGCCTGGGGGATGAACGCCACCGACACCTGAGGCGCCAGGCGCAGCAATCGTGGCCCGTGGTCGGTGGCCAGCCAGAACTCCACGCAGGTACCTTCAGGCGTGTCGTACCAGTGCCGGGTCAGCACGAAGCCCTGCTGCAACTCCACCCCATTGCCCTCTGCATCACTTGTCGAAGGCCAATTGTACCCGTGCGGCCAACAGCCCACACCCCGAAGCGGGTTCAGCCGTACAGGTAGTTGATGTCCTTCAGGGCCAACGGCGGCACCTGCCCCAGCAGAAAGTCACGCAGCTTGTGCATCTGCCGGGCCTTGGGGCTGGCTTTGAGCCAGGTCATGTAGTAACCGTCACCGGTGGCCACGGCGTGCTTGAAAGGCGTCACCAGGCGACCTGCGGCGAGGTCTGCGCTGGCCAGTACCAAGTCGACCACCGAGATACCCAACCCCTGCTGAGCGGCGGAAATACCTTGGTCCAGCGTGTCGAACACCTGCCCCTGGTCGATGCTGATGTCCAGCGCATCCATGCGCGCCAGCCAGCGCCGCCAGTCCCTGCGGTCGGGGGACGGGTGCAGGAACTCACAGTGGTTCAGGTCCGCCAGTGCGGGCTGCGCCTGCGCCATGTAGTCGGGGTGGCACACCGGGATCAGCCATTCATCGAACAGCCGGAAACTCTCTATATCGGCCGGGAAACGGCCGCTGGCCAACAAGATCGCGCAGTCGTAGGGCTCGGAGTAGAAGTCCACGGTGTCGATGTCCATCCACACGCTGGACAACTGCACGCTGCAGGTGTCTTCGTGCTTCTTGAAGCCGTCGAGCGCCCGCAGCAGCCAGCGCACGGTCAATGTGGAGGGGGCCTTCAGGCGCAGCCCGTAGCGGTCCTGGCGCAGCAATGCACAGGCGTTCTCGATGATCTTGAACCCGACTTTGAGCTCCTGGGCCAGCAGACGACCGTGCTCGGTGAGGCTCAGCTTGGGGCCGCGTCGCTCGAACAGGTCGCAGCCGAACATGGCTTCCAGCGTCTTGATGTGATGGCTGACGGCGCCCTGGGTCAGGGCCAGCTCTTCCGCGGCGCGGGTGAAAGAACCATACCGAGAGGCCACCTCGAAGGCACGCAGGGCGTGCAAGGCCTGAATCCGTTCCGACATGTGTAGATCCCAAGCATGAGCGAGACTAATAGTAGGTCATAGTTCCACACGTTTTACAACGTGAAGCGGGTTTCGGAAAATGCAGTTAATTTACAAATATAACCAAGATCCTGCCTGCAAATGTGTGGAACGTTCATCTAATTTACATCTGGGGAAATCATGTTTACGGGATATGGACACTGCTATCGCCTGGATGCGCTGGAGCTGACCGCCGAACATGGAAGCAACAAGCAACACTGGACTCACTCAACCTTGGAGCACTTTCGCAACATCCTCGCCAACCCCGACTTCCCCTGCCTGTTCGGCCGCAAGGCAGTCAACGGCCAAACCTGCCATGTTCTATTCGCCCGCGCCGAGCAACTGGCTGATGACGTCGCCCAGGGGCTTGCGGACTACGTGCGCCATGTCGGCCCCATCAAACCCAAGCAGCGCATCGGCAGCCCACTGGTGGTGTTTCTCGAAACGGCCACCGACAGCACCCTGGCCCAGCAGCAGGCGCTGGCCTGGAAGGTACTGCGTGGCGTGCATGCGCGAGACCCTCACCCCTGGCCACAAGGGGTACCGACCGACCCCGATGATACGAACTGGTCATTCTGCTACGCCGGCATGCCGCTGTTCATCAACATGAACTTCCCCGGCCACCAGGCCATGAAAAGCCGCAACCTGGGCCCGCACATCACCCTGGTCATCAACCCCCGGGAGAACTTCGACGAAGTCGCCAATGCCGGCACCGAGAGTGGCAAGCGCATCCGTGAGCGGATCCGCGAGCGCGTGCACCACTACAACGACGGCGTGATGCCCGACACCCTCGGCTTCTTCGGCGATGCCGACAACTACGAATGGAAGCAATACCAGTTGCAGGAGGCGGGTTCACTGAACCCGCCACGTTGCCCTTTTCATGCCCACGCCGCCACCCAGGCAGTACCTGACATCCTTACCGAGAACTGAACGTGAATACCGCCCTGACCGCCACCTACGCCCTCACCGTGCTGCTGCTGATCGCCACCCCTGGGCCAGTCGTGGCATTGATCGTCAACACTGCCGCCGCCTCCGGCTCGCGCAAGGCCATCTTCACGGCCTTGGGCACCAACTGGGCGTCACTGGTGCTGATTGCTGCGGCTGCCTGGATCATCCTCACCAGTGCCGCCATCGACAAGGCCTGGCTCAGCACCATGAGCCTGCTGGGCTGCCTGTTCATCGGGTACATCGCAGTGGGCACGCTCAAGGAGGCCCTCCACGCGCCAGCAACGGACACCGCGAACGACGCCGTGAAACCTGGCCGTGGCGGCCTGTGGCAGGGCTTCATGGTGGGCATATCCAACCCCAAGGACATCATTTTTTTCATCGCCTTCTTCCCGCAGTTCATCCAGATCACCGAGTCGTTTGGCAAGAGCATGGTGGTGCTGTCGTTGCTGTGGGTCATCATCGACTTCGCGGTGCTCAGCTTGTACATCTTCGCCATCGGGAAGATTGCCTCTGAGCGCAGCAACCGCTTCATCAGCCTGGCTTCGGGTGTGGCGCTGCTGCTGATCGCCATCGGTGGCCTGCTGTACAACGTCAGGGAACTGGCTGCCTGACGGCAGCGCCGGAGCATCCAGGACACCCTCCAAAGCCCCCTGTTCATTGACCGCCTGCATCGGAAGGGTCTAGGCAATAACGCCCGGGTCGCAACGAGCGGCGGCACGGCTTGCCTGACAATCGTCGGTTGGCCTTTCGGCAAGCCCCATTCGGTGGCTAGAATACAAAGTCGTTCCGATTTGCCAGAGGCGCACGCTTGACTGCCATGATTACCGAAGCCGTCCATCACCGCCTGGCAACCTGCGGGGCAAGCCTATGAGGCCGCTGCACCGCTTACCGGTGCTGCTGGTTGCCCTTGCGCCTGTGCTTGCCCAGGCGCTGGAGGTGCACATCGACCCCCACGCCGACCTGCTGTATCGCCAGGCCTTGCCGCTGCTTGAACAGGCGGACAATCAAGACGACAGCCCGGGCAGTTTGCGCACGGCACTGGGTGACGACGCGGAGCTCAGCCGCCAGGGCCAGGCCATGGCCCACACCCTGCCCACCGCTGTGGCATTGCTGAAAAAGTCGGTGGAGCTTGGCCACCCGGTGGCGCAGTACCGCCTGGCGCTGTACTACATGACCTACCTGCCATCCGCGCAAATTTCCGATGCTGCCTGCCCGTTGCTCGAAGCCAGCCTGAGCCAGGGCTTTGCTGCACCGGCGCCCGCCATTGCTACCTGGTGCCCCCCCTACAATGCCAGTGCCGATTACCGCGCGGCACTGGAAGCCATCCCCAGCATGGCCACCCTGTATGCGGCCTATTACCCGCAACCTGCCACGCGCCTGGCCTGTAACCGCAACCAGCCCCAGGGGCTGTCCATGCTGTGGGGCCGCCAGCGCGACTATCAGGCTGAGGTGTACCGGCTGCTCAGCGACCTTGACCCACAGCACCGCCCGACGCTGCTGCAAAAGGCGGTGGATACCAACGGCTGTGTCACTGCCCAGCAGCACTTGACCAGCCGCCCCTAGGGCAAGCGGACAGCAAGAACGTTCAAGCCAGGCCCTGCCCCGTCTGGCATGCTGGCCTGCCTTACATCCTGTGCGCCAGCCATCATGCCCCAGTTCGCCCGCCACGCCTTCCTGCACGGCGCCCTCGCCATTGTGCCGCTGTCCCTGGCGGTTGCCCCCTGGGGGCTGCTGGCCGGCTCCATGGCCATCGAAGCCAACCTCAGCGCGCTGCAAGGCCAAGGGCTGTCGGCCATTGTCTTCGCCGGCGCCGCGCAACTAGTGGCGATCGGCATGCTGAAAGGCGGCGCCAACCTGGCCTCTATCCTGCTCACCACCTTGCTGCTGACCTCGCAGCACCTGCTGTACGGCCTGTCGATGCGCCCGGTGCTGTCGCCACTGCCACTGCGCTGGCGCCTGGGCCTGGGCTTTCTGCTGACCGACGAGTTTTTCGCCCTGACCAGCCGCTACGACCAGCAGCAGTTCAACCGCTGGTATGCGCTGGGGGTTGGGCTGACCTTCTACGTTGCCTGGAACCTGTTCACCCTGGTCGGCATCATCGTGGGGCAGAACATTCCACACCTCGACCAGTTGGGCCTGGACTTTTCCATCGTCGCCACCTTCGTCGCCCTGATCACGCCACTGGTGCGCAACCTGCCCACGCTGGTGTGTGTGGCGGTGTCGTTGTTCACCTCGGTGCTGTTTACCCATTGGCACTGGGAAACCGCGCTGGTTGCCGCTGGCCTGCTGGGCATGGGTGCGGGCTTCGTGTGCCAGAAGCTGGCAGGGGGCCGTTCATGATCTGGCTGCTGATCGCCGGGATGGGCACCCTGGTGTTCCTGAACCGTTATGCGTTTCTGGAACCGCGCCTGCCCCTGCGCCTGGGCTCCAACGCCCGACAGTTTCTGGGCTTTGCAGTCCCAGGCATGCTGACGGCCATCTGTGGCCCGATCATCTTCATGCCCGACCACCAGCTTGACCTGAGCCTGTTGAACCCTTACCTGCTCGGCTCACTGGTGGCCATCGCCCTGGTGCTGTTGACCCGCCGCGTGTTGCTGAGCATGCTGGTGAGCATGTTGATCTTCTTTCTTCTGCGCAGTTGGCTGGCATGAGCACGCCCCTGCGCGAGCAGACTCACCTGTGGCAGGCGCCAGCGCTGGGCGACGTGGAGATGCTGCACGCCCGCTACGTTCAGCAGCGCTTTGCCCCGCATGTACATGAAGGGTATGTGTTCACGGTGATAGAGTCCGGCGCGCAACGTTTCTGGCACCGTGGCAGCGAGCACTTGGCGCCTGTGGGCAGCATGGTGCTGATCAACCCTGACGAGCTGCATACCGGGGCCAAGGCCCATGAGGCTGGCTGGCAATACCGCGGCTTTTACCCGGAACACCAACGCGTAACCGGCGTGCTCGAAGAACTGGAACTGAGCCGGCAAGGCATGCCGCGCTTCAGGGACAGCGTGATTGTCGACCCGGCCCTGGCAGCGGCCTTCAGCCAACTGCACCGGTTGTCCGAAAGCAGTGCCAGCGCGTTGCAGCAGCAGACGGCCTGGCGCCAAGCGGTGCTGGCACTGGTGCAGCGCCACGGGCAAGGCGCCGAGCCATCCGCCCCTGGCCAGGAGCCGCTGGCGGTAGCCCGTGCGCGGGAAATGCTGGAAACGCACCTGGCCGAACCGCCCTCGCTGGAAGCGCTGGCCGCTGCAGTCAATTTGTCGCCCTTTCACTTTGCCCGGGTGTTCCGCCAGGCCACAGGCCTGCCACCCCACGCGTGGTTGAAGCAGCGACGCCTGGCGCGGGCCAGGGAAATGCTCAGGCGCGGCCTGGCCGCATCGGACGTGGCCTTCACCCTGGGCTTTGCCGACCAGAGCCACCTGAACCGGCAGTTCAAGCAGGCCTACGGGGTGACGCCGGGGGCCTATCGCAGCGCCTGTCGCTACGCCTGAACTGCGTCAAGGCGCCCCAGGCGGTTCTACCACCCGCTGCTACACTCAAGTGGCTGAATGGAGGATGCGGCCATGTCCGAAAAAGAGATCACCACCCTTCTGTCACTGATGAACCAGCGCCAGGCCTGCCTGAGCAGTGCTTTCAAGGAAATTGCCGACTGGATCGACCGCCAGGGCGATGTGCCTGCGGCTGGGAAGATTCGTGCAAGCCTCAGGGCGCTGGAGGCTGACGAGGCGCGGGTACGCAAGACGCTGACGTCGCTGACCCTGGACAGACCGCTGCCCAGGTTCCGCAGTTGAGCTGCCAGGGCCGCGGCGCGGCCCCGGCTCAACCGGTCAGTGGCTCATGTGCATGTGGTCGTGCCCACTGCCGGCCTCGGCGGTGAGCGAGCGCACCTCTGCCTGTACCTCTACGGTTTCCTTCACGCCATTGGCAGTTTCGACGGTGAGGGTCAGCGGCACTTTCTCACCTTCCTTCACCTGACCATTCAGGCCCATCAGCATCACATGCAGCCCATTGGGGTCCAGGGTCACGGCTTTGCCAGCAGGCAACTCGACCGCTTTGACTTCGCGCATGCCCATGACGTCGCCATTCATGGTCATCTCGTGAACCTGCACGGTCTTGGCCACTGGCGAGGCCACGCTCACCAGCTTGCTGTCAGTATCGGCCGTGAGCGTCATGAACGCACCAGTGGACTGCTGGTGCGGCACGCTGGCGCGCACCCACGCATCGTTCACGGTGGTCTGGGCCAGTGCCGGCAGGCCCAGGCTCATGAGAAAAAGGGCCGCCAGGCCATGCTTGACTGGTTGCATCGACATTCAGCAGATCTCCATCAGGGTAACCAGGTCCTCGGCACATTCCTTGGCGTTCAGGGAATGGCCCAGGCTCAGGCGCAGGGTGCCACGCGTGTCGTAGACGTAGCTGGTGGACGAATGGGAAATGGTATAGGTGTCGCCGGCCGGGACTTTCTCGTGGAACACCTTGAACTCCCGAGCCACGGCGTCGATCTCTTCAGGCGTACCGGTCAGCGCCGTGAAAGTGGGGTCGAATGCCTTGACGTAGGCATCGAGCACTTCGGGCGTATCGCGCTCAGGGTCCAGGGTAATGAACACCACCTGGAACAGGTCACGGTCACGCCCCCGCAGCAACTTGCGAATTTGTGCGGCACGCGCCAGCGTGGTGGGGCAAATGGCCGGGCACTGGGTGAAGCCGAAGAAGATCATCGGCATGCTGCCATAGAAGCTCGACAGGGTGCGCACGTTGCCTTGAGGGTCCTTGAGGCTGAACTTGCGCCCCAGGATCTCGTTGCTCATGTTCTTGCCGTACTTGAACTCGAGCCCCCGGGCCGGGCTGCAGCCCGCCAGCAAACCGAGCCCGAGAACACCCATGCCGGCGACAACCGCGCGCCGGGTCAGTAGATCAGTCATGAAACCATCCTTTACAGGGAAGGTGCCGGCCCTCGGGACGGGCCAGCCAAAAACCGGGGCATTCTGGCATGCCCCCTGGGGGTGTTCTACCCAGGCCAGGCAGGAACGGCGCGCAGCCCTTTGAATACGGGCTGCGGCCTGTTGTCGCAGGGGTTGAAACCGTAACACTTTGTTGCTAAGCACATGTGTCAGGCCAACCTTTGACGCTGACGACGTCAGTAGTAGGCGTTCTCTTTCTGGCTGTGGTCGGTCACGTCGCGCACGCCTTTGAGCTCGGGTACGCGCTCCAGCAACGTACGCTCGATGCCGTCCTTCAAGGTCACATCGGCTTGGCCACAGCCCTGGCAGCCGCCGCCGAACTGCAGTACAGCGATACCGTCGTCAACCACATCCACCAGGCTGACCTGGCCGCCGTGGCTGGCAAGACCGGGGTTGATCTCGGTCTGCAGGTAGTAGTTGATGCGCTCGTTGATCGGGCTGTCTTCGTTCACCATCGGCACCTTGGCGTTAGGCGCCTTGATGGTCAGCTGGCCACCCATGCGGTCGGTGGCGTAGTCCACCAACGCATCTTCCAGAAACGGCACGCTTACCGCATCCAGGTACGCCGTGAAGCTTTTCAGGCCCACGGCAGTGTCATCAGGCTTTTCTTCGCCCGGCTTGCAGTAGGCAATGCACGTCTCTGCGTACTGGGTGCCCGGCTGAGTGATGAAAACGCGGATGCCGATGCCAGGCGTATTCTGCTTGGAGAGCAGATCGGCCAGGTAGTCATGGGCGGCGTCGGTAATGGTTATAGCGCTCATGTAGGTTCCTCACAGACTTGCGGCCAAGTGTACGCCAAGCCGGCCCTCTAACAAAGTCCTAGTATTTGACTCGGGAAAGGGCGTAGGCCTGGCCCGCCTCCTGCGGTGCGGCCAACCACGCACGCATGCGCCGGTACAGACCGCGTTCCAGCCATTGGTAACTGAACCACGACAGCAGCGCGATGGAAGGCACGCACAGGGCAAATACCAGGTAAGGGTTGAGCTGGAGCCGCTGGCTGGCGAACCACCCGGCATAGAGCACCAGCACATGGATCAGGTACACGGAATACGAGCAGTCACCCAGCGCCTTGAGCACGCGATTGCCCGCAAACAGCGGCTCCAGCGCGATGAAGGCGAGCACGATGAGCGCGCTGGGTATGCCCCAATGCAACAGGCGCTGGGACGCATCCAGGTGGTAGATGGCGAGTACTGCAGCCGTCAACAGCACCAGAGGCAGCCAGCGGCCCTGGCGGATCAGCCCCCGGCGGTACATCACCCCCAGGCCGATGCCCAGCAGGAACTCATAGATGATGTCATTGTTGTAGAAGCGGCTCAGCACGCCCATCCGGCCCAGCACTTCGCTGACCAGCAGCAATACCGCAGTGACCAGCAACAGGTGGTGCCGCTGGCGCACGAAAAAGGCCAGGCCGAACAACAGGTAGAACAGCATCTCGAAGTTCAGCGTCCACCCCACGTTAAGTGTCGGGTACAAGCCATACCCGCCGGGGTTCTCTGCCGGTATGAACAGCATCGACAGCAGCAGGTGATGCCAGCTGAACTCCTGGTGCGGCATCCATTGGCTGAACGCCAGCAGCAGTGCGGCCATCAGCGCCGTGTAGAACCAGTAGGCGGGCACGATGCGCAGTATTCGGTTAAGCAGGAACTCGCGCGGCGCTACGGTTTTATCCCGGGTTGACAGGTAGATGACCAGGCCGCTGATGACGAAGAAGATGTCCACGCCCACGGCGCCGCGGTCAGCCAGCAACTGGCCGACCGGCCCACTGGCCTTGAAATCGAAGAAGATCTGCATGAAATGGTGACATACCACCACCCAGGCAGCGAATGCCCGAAGTGCCTGAAGCGAATACAGCATGGAGTACCCTGCGATAACCGGTGCATTGAGGTATCGGCTGCAGCGTGGCGCCGATACCACCCACCGTTTGGGACCGCAGGGTGGCCAGAAAGGTCAGCGGCCCCGATCAGAGGTTCTCGTAGCGGTTCATGTCCAGCACCCCGGCTTCGACCGGT
Source organism: Pseudomonas sp. S36 (assembly GCF_016647875.1). Classification (NCBI taxonomy): domain Bacteria; kingdom Pseudomonadati; phylum Pseudomonadota; class Gammaproteobacteria; order Pseudomonadales; family Pseudomonadaceae; genus Pseudomonas; species Pseudomonas sp. S36. The sequence continues at coordinate 84,428 of NZ_JACVVG010000005.1, forward strand.
TCGGTTTCCTTGATGAAGCTGTTCAGGTCATGGAAGTAGAACCAGAACTGCGGGTGGCTACGGCGCACGCCCCAGCGCATGACGATGCGCTCGAACCTGGCCGGGTCATCCCTGGCGTCTTCCATGTCTTCGACGAATTCCGCTACATCACTGCTGGGAATGTTGAAGATGAAGTTGGGGTAGCTGCTGAGCACCCCGGGGTACAAGGTCAGGGTATCGAGGCCTGGCTCGTAGCGATAAGCCTCACCCAGCAGGAAGGCGACGTTGGTGTGCGCGCGGTTGCGCAACAAGCTGTACACCTGGCGCTGCCCGCCCTGCCCTTCGATGCGCAGCATGGTCGCCTCGGGCAACTGCTTGATCACCTTCAGCCCTGCCGCTGGCCGGGAGACTAGGCGGCTGAGGGACTGCTCCACATTACGGAACTCTTCGGTCATCTGCGGCCGTGAGCAGTACGCACCCTGGCAGCGGTTGATCGGGTCGGGTGCCACGTTGAGGCTGCCAGTGCGCTGCAGCAGCTTGAGGCCAAAGTCACGCTTGGGGTCGCGCGGATCCAGCACGATACCGCTCGGGGTATCCGTGTCGATGTCTTCATAGTCGAGCCACATCTTCACCTTGCCGCTGTTCTGGTACCAGTCGCTGAGGATGTCCTGACGCTGGCTGGCCGGCATCAGGCGCAGGAAGTTGACCTCGGCGCCATTGCGGATCAGGTCGAAGTACAGCCGCGTCTGCAGCTGGTGCGACAGGTTGCCGAACACATCGAAGTTCACCGCCAGCTGGTAGTACGTGCGTTCCAGCAACGGGTAATCGAACAGCCACACGGTGAGCGGCACATCGCCCACCAGGCCCTTGGTCACCGAGGCACTGTCGAAATGACGGAAAATGCTCAACAAGGCGTTGTCGTTGCCCGCCCACAGGGTCGCCCAGCCCGGCGCGGGCATCTGCGCGTAGGCTTCCCGGCGCAGTTTCTCGTAATCGTTGCGCTTGTCACGGTAGGCGCGCCACAGGCTCAGTACGTTGCCTACATCGTCATTCTGCCCAGGCATGGCCAGCAGTGGCGTGGCCTCGCCCCGGTAGGTTGCATCGGTAACGTAACGGTCGAAGGCCGGCTCCTGGAACAGCGCCCAGAAGTTGTCACGGATCACGTCGGTGGCGATCTGGCCACGGCACACAGGGCCGCGGATGAACGTGCGCACGAAGTACTCAGCGTTATCGAGCATGAACTGGTAGCGCGCCACCGCCGGGATCGCCTCGAAGGTTTCGAACGGGTTGGCGCGGTGGCGCGGCCCGTAGCCAGGCAAGGCGGTGGCGTGCCAGTCACCTGCGTAGAAGAGCTGTTTCACCCGCTTGAGCTTCTGCGGCCCCATCGGGTAGGTGATGTGGGTCTTGTGCACGATCACGCCCTGCACCGGGATCAGGCGGTAATAGAAGTCGGTGCCAGGCGGATCATTGGGGCGGCGGGTGGCGATGATGTCCACCGGCTGGCCGCTCGGGGTGCGCGAGCGTACCCACTGGAAGAAGTGGCCCTGCTCACCCCCAACGAAGTAGATATGGGCAAGGAACAGGTGCTCGTACAGCCAGCGCCCCACCAGCGCCTCGGTGGACCCTGGGCGGTTGAGCAGCTCTTCCCATTGCGTAATCTGGCTGGCTTCGGCAGCACTGGGCTTGATGGCCTGGTACTCCACCGGCGCACCGGCGGCCAGCCAGCGGCGCATGGTGTCGTATTCCTTGTCGGTCAGCCCGGTAACGGCCAGCGGCATGCCTTCCCTGGGGTGGGCGCCGGCATAGGCGTCGAACTCCTGAGGCAGCGGGCACATGTTGTTGCGGTTCAGCCCCAGCACGATCTCGTCCGGCACCTTGGCGTTGGGGGTGAGCGGGGTCTTGTGGCCGAGTTCGAGCATGCGCGCCATCAGCGCGGCCTGGCTGCCCTGGTTGTCGAGCACCGAGTAGAAACCTTTCTTGCGCCATTCTGCTTCGCTGTGGGCGTCGTAGAACAAGCGCGTGGTCGGTACCGCCTCGGCCCGCTCTCCCTGGTACACAGGCACCTTGGTAGCGCCGCGCACAGCGCCCTCGGCACTTTCCAGCTTGAGCTGGCAGGCCGCGTCGTTGCACGCATGGCAGGCCACGCACTTCTCGGTGAAGATCGGCTGGATGTCCCGGGTGTAGGAAATAGCCGGGCTGGATTGGGGCGCTTGCCCGAACACCGCGCTGCTGATCAGCAGGGCGAAGATACCGGCAAGAATACGATGCAGCATGTGCGCAGAGTCCTGGTTCTTGAAAGCCATCACGAGTGTTGCCTGGTAAAGCGGTGGTGCATGCCGGCCGGCAACATGAGCAGTTTTCATGCAAATGGGCGATACGCCTAAAATCCGCGCAGCTTTGTTATGATTCGCCACCTTCTGATATTCGCCCGACCAGGTAGTTCATATGTCCGACCGCAGCGCTCGTCTCCAAGCACTCCACCAAGCACTTAAAGAGCGCATCCTGATTCTCGACGGCGGCATGGGCACTATGATTCAAAGCTACCGCCTGGAGGAAGACGACTATCGTGGCACACGCTTCGCCGACTGGCCAAGCGACGTCAAAGGCAACAACGACCTGCTGCTGCTCAGCCGGCCGGACGTGATTGCCGCCATCGAAAAAGCCTACCTGGATGCCGGCGCGGACATCCTCGAAACCAACACCTTCAACGCCACCCAGATTTCCCAGGCCGATTATGGCATGGAAGCGCTGGTCTACGAACTGAACGTCGAAGGCGCCCGCATCGCGCGCCAGGTGGCCGACGCCAAAACCCTGGAAACCCCCCACAAGCCGCGCTTCGTGGCCGGGGTGCTGGGCCCCACCAGCCGCACCTGCTCCATTTCCCCCGACGTCAATGACCCGGGCTACCGGAACGTCACCTTCGACGCGCTGGTAGAGAACTACGTCGAAGCGACCCGCGGCCTGATCGAGGGCGGCGCCGACCTGCTGCTGATCGAAACCATTTTCGACACGCTGAACGCCAAGGCGGCGATTTTCGCCGTGCAGCAGGTGTTCGAAGACGATGGCGTCGAACTGCCCATCATGATCTCGGGCACCATCACCGATGCCTCTGGCCGTACCCTGTCCGGGCAGACCACCGAGGCGTTCTGGAACTCGGTACGCCACGCCAAGCCGATTTCGGTAGGCCTGAATTGCGCGCTCGGCGCCAAGGACCTTCGCCCCTACCTGGAAGAGCTGTCGAGCAAGGCCGACACCCATGTCTCGGCGCACCCCAACGCCGGCCTGCCCAATGCGTTCGGTGAGTACGATGAAACCCCTGCCGAGATGGCTGCCGTGGTCGAGGAGTTTGCCGCCAGTGGCTTCCTGAACATCATCGGCGGCTGCTGCGGCACCACGCCAGGCCATATCCAGGCCATTGCGCAAGCGGTAGCCAAGTACCCGCCGCGAGCGATCCCGGACATCCCCAAAGCCTGCAGGCTGTCGGGGCTGGAGCCGTTCACCATTGACCGCCAGTCGCTGTTCGTCAACGTGGGTGAACGCACCAACATTACCGGTTCCGCCAAGTTCGCCAGGCTGATCCGCGAAGAGAACTACACCGAGGCGCTGGAAGTGGCGCTGCAGCAGGTGGAAGCCGGCGCCCAGGTGATCGACATCAACATGGACGAAGGGATGCTCGACTCCCAGGCCGCCATGGTGCGCTTCCTCAACCTGATCGCCGGTGAGCCGGACATTTCCCGTGTGCCGATCATGATCGACTCCTCCAAGTGGGAGGTGATCGAAGCGGGCCTCAAGTGCATTCAGGGCAAGGGCATCGTCAACTCCATCTCGATGAAGGAAGGCGTGGAGCAGTTCAAGCATCACGCCCGCCTGTGCAAGCGCTACGGCGCAGCGGTGGTGGTGATGGCCTTCGACGAAGTGGGCCAGGCCGATACCGCTGCGCGCAAGCAGGAAATCTGCAAGCGCAGCTACGACATCCTGGTAAATGAAGTGGGCTTCCCGCCTGAAGACATCATCTTCGACCCGAACATCTTCGCGGTGGCCACGGGTATCGAGGAGCACAACAACTACGCGGTCGACTTCATCGAAGCGTGTGCCTACATCCGCGACCACCTGCCCCATGCCCTCAGTTCGGGCGGTGTGTCCAACGTGTCGTTCTCGTTCCGTGGCAACAACCCGGTGCGCGAGGCGATCCATTCGGTGTTCCTCTTCCACGCGATCCAGAACGGCCTGACCATGGGTATCGTCAACGCCGGCCAGCTGGAAATCTACGACGAGATCCCGCCGCAGTTGCGCGAAAAGGTCGAGGACGTGGTACTCAACCGCACACCCCATGGCACCGATGCGTTGCTGGCGATTGCCGACGACTACAAGGGCGGCGGCGCCACCAAGGAAGTGGAGAACGAAGAGTGGCGCTCGCTGCCGGTTGAAAAACGCCTTGAGCACGCGCTGGTCAAGGGCATCACTGCGTTCATCGTCGAAGACACCGAAGCCTGCCGCCAGCAATGCGCACGCCCGATCGAAGTGATCGAAGGCCCCCTGATGAACGGCATGAACGTGGTCGGCGACCTGTTCGGTGCCGGCAAGATGTTCCTGCCACAGGTGGTGAAATCGGCCCGGGTGATGAAGCAGGCCGTGGCGCACCTGATCCCCTTCATCGAAGCGGAAAAGGGCGACAAGCCTGAAGCCAAGGGCAAGATCCTGATGGCCACGGTAAAGGGTGACGTACACGATATCGGCAAGAACATCGTCGGCGTGGTACTGGGCTGCAACGGCTATGACATCGTCGACCTTGGGGTGATGGTGCCTGCCGAGAAGATTCTGCAGACCGCGCGGGAGCAGAAGTGCGACATCATCGGCCTGTCTGGCCTGATCACCCCGTCGCTGGACGAGATGGTGCACGTGGCCCGTGAAATGCAACGCCAGGGCTTCGAGCTGCCGCTGATGATCGGCGGCGCAACGACCTCCAAGGCTCACACGGCGGTGAAGATCGAGCCCAAATACAGCAACGATGCCGTCATCTACGTAACCGATGCCTCGCGTGCGGTGGGCGTGGCGACCCAACTGTTGTCCAAGGAGCTGAAAGCAGGCTTCGTGGAACGCACCCGCCAGGACTATCAGGAGGTGCGCGAGCGCACCGCCAACCGCAGCGCCCGCACCGAGCGCCTGAGCTACACCCGGGCCGTTGCCGCCAAGCCTCAGTATGACTGGGCGGGCTACCAGCCTGCAGTGCCTTCGTTCACGGGCGTTAAGGTGCTGCAGGACATCGACCTGCGCACCCTGGCCGAGTACATCGACTGGACGCCGTTCTTCATTTCCTGGGACCTGGCAGGCAAGTTCCCGCGCATTCTCACCGATGAGGTGGTGGGCGAAGCCGCCACCGCGCTGTACGACGATGCCCGGCAGATGCTCGACAAACTGATCGACGAGAAACTCATCAGCGCCCGGGCCGTGTTCGGCTTCTGGCCGGCCAACCAGGTGGCCGACGATGACATCGAGGTGTATGGCGAAGATGGCCAGCCTCTGGCCACCCTGCACCACCTGCGCCAGCAAACCATCAAGCCCGACGGCAAACCGAACTGGTCACTGGCAGACTTCGTGGCGCCCAAGGCAAGCGGTGTGACCGACTATGTGGGCGGTTTCATCACCACGGCGGGCATTGGTGCAGAGGAAGTGGCCAAGGCCTACCAGGATAAAGGCGACGATTACAGCTCGATCATGGTCAAGGCGCTGGCCGACCGCTTGGCCGAGGCCTGTGCCGAGTGGTTGCATGAACAGGTACGCAAAGAGTACTGGGGCTATGCCTGCGACGAGCAACTGGACAACGAGGCGCTGATCAAGGAGCAGTACCGGGGTATTCGCCCGGCGCCAGGCTACCCTGCCTGCCCGGACCACACCGAGAAGCAGACGCTGTTCCACCTGCTTGATGGCAGCGCCATCGGTGAAACCGGCCCGAGCGGCGTGTTCCTCACGGAGCACTTTGCGATGTTCCCGGCCGCCGCCGTGAGCGGCTGGTACTTTGCCCACCCGCAGGCCCAATACTTCGCGGTCGGCAAGGTCGACAAGGACCAGATAGAAAGCTACAGCGCCCGCAAAGGCCAGGACATGGCGGTAAGCGAGCGCTGGCTTGCGCCCAACCTGGGCTACGATATCTGATGTGGCAGCGGGCGATGCCCGCTCCTACGGGTATCCCCGGTGAGGCAACCAGGAGCCACCATGGACGATGATCGCCAAGGCAAACCCCCAACCCTGTGGCAAATGTTGCAGAGCATTCTTGCTGCCGCGTTCGGCGTGCAAAGTGGCAAGAACCGCGCGCGAGATTTCACCCACGGCAAGGCCAGCCACTTCATTGTGCTGGGTGTGCTGTTCACCCTGGCCTTCGTGGCGGTTTTGATCGGGCTGGTGCAGTTGGCCCTGCACCTGGCACGCTAGCTTACTGGTGGCTGACCCAGTACACCGCGGTGACGACCACCAGCAGGATCAGGCAGAGGATTGCCCAGGCATCCACGCTGCTATCGGGTTTGCGCGCCTTGGTTGAGTTGGCCATTGCATCGCCTCTTGTAGTGGTTATGGGAATGCACTTCACCACCAGCAGTTAAGACCAGCAATGCCCTTCCCTCAAGCAGGGGCTTTCAGTACTCGACCGGTGACGTGAGAAACGGATAGCGATAGCTGGGCGGGTGACCCACTGCGCTGTAGGCCTTGAAATCCACACCGTAATCGGCAAGCTCCAGGCGCTTGAGCCAACGCCTGGCCTTCGCCTGGTCAATGCTTTGCAGCACGGGCAGGCTATAATCGCCACCACCGTCGCGGGCAAACGCCAGCCCCCTGGCATCATCGTGCAGCATCACCATGGCCCACCCTCCGAGGGTGAAGTGCCCACCCATCAGCACGCTCAAACGCCCGTCAATGCGCGCACGCAAGGCCTCGGACGAACTGTTCACCGCACTGAACACCACGTCACGCCCAGGCTTGCGCCCAGCCTCTTCGAACGCTTGCATGGCCCCAAAAGCCATTTCGTCGTTTGCCGACCACACCAGGCGGGTGTCGGGGTAACGCTGCAGCAGCAGCTGCGCCTGTTCATAGGCACGCTCGCGGCTCCAGCCGCCATACACCACCTGGCGCAGGCGCACCTGCGGAAAATCCGCCAATGCCCGGCGCATGCCGTCTTCACGCCGTTGCGAGGCGGGGGTGGTCTTTACGCCAGAAAAGGCAAGCAGGTCCACCGTGCCTTCACCCTTGGGCAGCTGCGCCACCATCTCGTGGAGCATCTGGAAACCCGCCTGCTCATCGTTGGTGGTCAGCGTACCCAGGGGCATGGCGTATTTGTCGGGTTGGGCGGCTACCCGGCGCGCCTGGCCAGCCGTAAGGCCATTGTTGACCAGCAGCAGCTTGACCCCGGTACCCTGCGAAAGGCGCATGATTTCCGGGGCGACGTACTGCTCGTTGACCAGCACCAGGTAGTCGGGCCGCTGCGGCCCATCCAGGGCCGCGCGAGCCTGTTTCATCACCACGTCGGCGCGGCGCTCGCTGTACTCGACGCGCAGGTCCATGCCCAGCTCGTCCGCGGCTGCCTGCATGAAGCGGGTATAACTGGTCCAGAAGGTTTCGTTCGACAACCCAGGGTTGAGGAAAACCACCGAAGCCGCTTGCGCCCCCGCCGTCAGCGGCAGGGCGAGGCACAGGCTTTGGCACAGGGCCTTGAACATGGGCTGACATCTCTGCAAAGCAAACTGCGGATTATAACGCCCCCAGGCTATCGACGGCACAAATGGCAGTCAGTCTCACATAGTCCATTTGGTTCTTTTCATATGCTAAAACATCACTTTAGCGCATAACCGCAACCTGCTATCGTTCCCCGGCTCCGTACCGGAGTGCGCGGCCGTGCGCGCGAATAGCTGCATGCCTGAGACAGGACTTTTATGTACGTATACGACGAGTACGATCAGCGGATCATCGAGGACCGCGTCAAGCAGTTCCGTGATCAGACCCGCCGCTACCTGGCCGGTGAGCTGAGCGAAGAAGAATTCCGCCCTCTGCGCCTGCAGAACGGCCTCTACATCCAACGATTCGCGCCGATGCTGCGTGTCGCCGTGCCGTACGGCCAGCTGAACGCCCGGCAGGTTCGCACCCTGGCCAAGATCGCCCGCGACTACGACAAGGGCTATGCGCACATTTCCACCCGCCAGAACGTGCAGTACAACTGGCCGGCGCTGGAAGACATCCCCGACATCCTCGCCGAACTGGCCACCGTGCAGATGCACGCCATCCAGACCAGCGGCAACTGCCTGCGCAACACCACCACCGACCAGTTTGCCGGCGTGGCCGCAGACGAGGTCATCGACCCGCGCCCATGGTGCGAAATCGTGCGTCAGTGGACCACCTTCCACCCCGAATTCGCCTTCCTGCCGCGCAAGTTCAAAATTGCCATCAATGGCTCGCAACAAGACCGCGCCGCCATCGAAGTGCATGACATTGGCCTTGAGCCGGTGCGCAACGAAGCCGGCGAGCTGGGCTTCCGGGTACTGGTGGGCGGTGGGCTTGGCCGTACCCCGGTGGTGGGCTCGTTCATCAACGAGTTCCTGCCCTGGCAGGACCTGATCAGCTACCTGGACGCGATCCTGCGCGTGTACAACCGTTACGGCCGCCGTGACAACAAGTACAAGGCGCGGATCAAGATCCTGGTCAAGGCACTTACCCCGGAAGTGTTCGCCCAGAAGGTCGAGGCTGAAATGGCCCACCTGCGCGGCGGCAGCAGCACCCTGACCGAAGCGGAAGTGCAGCGCGTGTCGCGCCACTTCGTCGACCCTGATTACCTGGCGCTGGAAAACGTCGACTACGCCGCGCTGGATGCCGATTTCCCTGGCTTCGCCCGCTGGCGTGCGCGCAATACCCGCGCCCACAAGCGCCCGGGTTATGTGGCGGTGACGCTCTCGCTCAAGCCTACCGGCGTGGCGCCAGGCGACCTCACCGACAAGCAGCTCGATGCCGTGGCCGATCTGGCCGAGCGCTACAGCTTTGGCTTCCTGCGCACGTCCCACGAGCAGAACATCATCCTCGCCGACGTCGAGCAGCGCCAGTTGCACGCGCTGTGGCAGGAGCTGCGTGAAGGGGGCTTCGCCACCCCGAACATCGGCCTGCTGACCGACATCATCTGCTGCCCAGGCGGCGACTACTGCTCGCTGGCCAATGCCAAGTCGATCCCGATTGCCGAATCCATCCAGCGCCGCTTCGATGACCTGGACTACCTGTTCGACATCGGCGAACTCGACCTGAACATCTCTGGCTGCATGAACGCCTGCGGCCACCACCACGTCGGCCACATCGGCATCCTTGGCGTGGACAAGAAGGGCGAGGAGTTCTACCAGGTTTCGCTGGGCGGCAATGCTGCACGCGGCGCCAGCCTGGGCAAGATCCTCGGCCCATCGTTCGCACAGGATGACATGGCCGACGTGATCGAGAAGCTGATTGCCGTGTATGTCGAGCAACGCACCGAAGACGAGCGTTTCATCGACACGTACCAGCGCATCGGCATCGACCCCTTCAAGGAACGCGTGTATGCAGCGAATCATTAAGAACAACCAGATCGTCGACGAAACCTGGCACCTGCTGCCCAAGGAAACGTCGTTCGACGAGCTGACCAACTGCGACGACTACATCGTGCCCCTGCAGATGTGGCGCGACCACGCCCATGCCCTCAAGGCCCGTGACGGTGGCCTGGGTGTGTGGATGGACAGCGATGAGGAAGCCGAAGAAATCGGCGAAGACGTGCAGCACTTCCAGGTGATCGCGCTGAACTTCCCGGCATTCACCGATGGGCGCAGTTATTCCAATGCTCGCCTGCTGCGTGACCGCTTTGGCTTCAAGGGTGAACTGCGTGCCATCGGCGACGTACTGCGCGACCAGCTCTTCTTCATGGCCCGTTGCGGTTTCGACGCCTTTGCCATCCGCGCCGACAAGAACCCGGAAGAGGCGCTGCAGAGCCTCAAGGACTTTTCGGTGACGTACCAAAGCGCCACCGACGAGCCCCTGCCCTTGTTCCGTCGTCGCTGATCATTCGCTTTGCAGCCAGTTGCGGGGGCGGGCTTGCCCGCAACTGGCTATTGCACCACGCGAAATTATCAACTCCCGCAGGTAAGCATTCTCCTCACGCCAACCGCGTACTACGCTCCTCTTGCACAGTCACCCGCCGAGGAGTTACCTGATGTCCCGCCCACCCCTGCCCCCGTTCACCCGTGACAGCGCCATCGAGAAAGTTCGCCTGGCCGAAGACGGCTGGAACAGCCGCGATGCCGCCAAGGTCGCCCTGGCCTATACCCCGGACACTGTCTGGCGCAACCGCGTCGAGTTCCCCCGTGGCCGCGCCGAGGTACAAGCCTTCCTTACCCGCAAGTGGAACCGCGAGCTGGACTACCGCCTTATCAAAGAGCTGTGGGCCTTCGCCGACAACCGTATTGCCGTGCGTTACGCCTACGAGTACCGCGATGACAGCGGCCAGTGGTTCCGTGCCTACGGCAACGAAAACTGGGAGTTTGCCGAGGACGGCCTGATGCACAACCGCCACTCCAGCATCAACGAGCACCCCATCGCCGAAACCGAACGCAAGTTTCACTGGCCGCTGGGGCGCCGCCCCGATGACCACCCCGGCCTCTCTGAACTGGGGCTTTGAAGCCAGGCCGGGCAGCCTTGGCGGCTGGGGCATGAATACGCCGGCGGGCCACCTGTTTCAACCTGGCTGCGCAAGGTGCCCTGCCTGCACGCAGTTCAGCCGCCAAGTTGTGTACAGTAGGCCCACAACAATGCCCGCACAGGAGCCCGGCACATGACCGTGACGCTGTCCCCCCTGCAGATCGACTGCGACTTCGATTCCGGCAACATTCAGGTGATCGATGCCAATGACCCCGCCCATGTAAGGCTGGCCATACGCCCGGACACCCACAGTGGCCACTACCAGTGGTTCCACTTCAAGGCAAGCGGCCTCACCCCTGGGCAAACCCACCGTTTCAGCCTGGAAAACGCCTCCGGCTCCTCCTATCGCAACGCCTGGCACGGTTACAACGCCGTGGCCTCCCATGATCAGCAAACCTGGTTCCGGGTGCCCAGCCAGTTCGACGGCACGGCGCTGTCGTTCGAGGTGACAGCCGAGCAGCCACAGATGTGGTTCGCCTATTTCGAGCCCTACTCACGCGCCCGCCACAACCAGTTGATCGAACGTGCCCGCCAGGTGCCCGGCGTCGAGTTGCTGGCCAGTGGCCGCAGCGTGCAGGGCCGCGATATCCCTCTGCTGCGGGCCGGTGATGCCGCACCGGGCAAGCGCAAGCTGTGGCTGATTGCACAGCAGCACCCCGGCGAGCACATGGCAGAGTGGTTCATGGAAGGCGTGATCGACCGCCTTCAAGCCAACGACGAAACCATTCAGCAGTTGCTGGGCAAGGCTGACCTATACCTGATCCCCAACATGAACCCGGACGGCGCCTTCCTCGGGCACCTGCGCACCAACTACCCGGGCAAGGACCTCAACCGCGCCTGGCAGGACGCCAGCATCGAGTTCACGCCTGAAGTGTTCTTTGCCCAGGCGCAGATGAAGCAATACGGCGTGGACGCATTCATCGACGTGCACGGGGACGAAGAAATCCCCCACGTGTTCACCGCCGCCTGCGAGGGCAACCCGGGGTACTCTGCACGCCTCGCCCAGCTTGAAGAGCACTTCTGCAGCACCCTGTGCAGCCTGACGGCTGACTTCCAGACGCAGCACGGCTACACCCGCGACGCGCCCGGCCAGGCCAACACCACCCTGGCCTGCAACGCCGTCGGCATGGCCTACGACTGCCTGTCGCTCACCTTGGAGATGCCTTTCAAGGACCATGACGACGCACCCAATGCGGTCACCGGCTGGTCGGGCGCCCGGTCGAAGGCACTGGCCAGCGCCGTACTGGACACGCTGGCGCACATGGTCGACCGCTTGCGCTGAGCCTCAGAACTGAACGTCCAGCACCACACTGTCGGAATAGCTCGCGGCCGGGGGTGTGGCCTGGTCGGTATACACCCTGGCGTTGTAGTTGAACACCTGGCTGCCGGTGCCGGTTCCCGCACCTGGGTTGATGTCTGCATCGGCGCTGGCACGCCTGGCGCTGCCCGCCGCTCCCCAGCGCACCGTGCCTGCGCCTTTGAAGATGTCGTAGGCCAGGTAGTTGTTGGCGCTGGACTTCATGCGCCGACGCCCCCCAGTGGCGTTTTGCCCGTCATCCAGCCCAACCGTGTAGCTGCTGCCCTTGGTGCAGGAGACGTTGAGGCTTTGGGCCACCGTGCCGAAGGCCGTTACCACGGGTGCAGCGGCAAAGGTGATGTTGGGCGTGGTGATCTGGCAATCGTTGGTTACGGTAAGGCTGACGGTAAGGGCCTGCACGCCCTCACTGTTATCACGGCCAATACATAATCCAGCCAGGCCAATGCCTTCGCAGTAATTCCAGGCCCAACCCAACGTCAGGGTTTCCTGATACACGCCCGCCGCCACGTTGCTGCCAAGCTGAGTACGCAGGTAAAGCGGTACTGCCTTCGGCGCGCCACCCAGCAGCCCCAGTAGTTCGAGGATACCGGTCCGCCCGTACTCGAACGCCACGCCTCGGGTGATCGGGTAACGGCTGGTGGCATCGGCGTACAGGGTGTAGGCAATCACATCGCCATTGGGGCCCACCAAACCGCCTGTGGCGGCTTGCACTGTCAATTTGAAGGAGTCAGACGCGCTGAGCACCCCAAGCACAGTCCCATTGCATTGCAAACCGGCGTTGAGCGTGGAGGCCGATTGCACCGCGCTGCGCACCTGGGTGGAGTTGAGTGTGCCGAACAGCGCTGGCGTGGTGGGCACGGCCGCACACTTGGCCCACGCCGGCCCGGCACACAGCAGCGCCACCAGTGCCCAGCCCTGGCCTGGCAGGCCACTCATCGGCACACCAGTGGGCCGACTTGCGCTATGGCACCCGCAGAGTCGGGCAATGTGAATTCGACATTACAACGCCCACCCCCTTCGACCTCGACCTGCAACTGGTTGGCGGTCGCCAGGTTTTCCAGATACACCAACCCGTCCCAACCCACCACCGCCTGCGCGCCCGTCTGCGTGTGTGTGACACGGCTGCCCAGGCTCAGGTGGCGCTGCCCGGCATCCACCAGCTCGATACTTGCCGCCAGCACCCGACGCAATTCGAACTCCAGCAAGTAACCACTGCCACGGCGTACGGCCACCCGCTGTTCCACCTGGGTGGCGAGCACGTCGGGCGGCAGGTCCATAGGGTCGATTTCATATTTGCCGCGGTAGTAGGCGCTGCTGTAAGGCACTAAAAGCTGGCCGTTGGCATTGGTGCGCCCCACCTGCTGGTTCTCGTAGCGCACCGGTACGTCGGCATAGCCCGCAGTGCTCACCACCACAAAAGCATCATCGATGCGGTTGGCGGCAAACAGGCCCTCACCCATCCATACCAGCGACCCGCTGACGTCGGCCCAACGGGTCATCGCGCCGCTGCTGCCGTAAACCCCGGCCTGCATCTGCACCGCCTGCAGGCGCCAGGTCAGGTCAGCCTGACGGTAAGCCTGGCGGTCACTGCCCGTGGCATAACCCAGGTTGTAGCCCACACCGGTGGCCAACGGCGTGGCGTGGCTGTAATTGACGCGCTGTAAGCTTTGCCCCTCCCTGCTGCGCTCGACGCCAATGGCCAACGTACCGCTGAGGCCAAGCGGAATCACCCACTGCGCCTGCAAGGCCCATTGGCTGCTGCTCAGTTCACGGTTGGCCGAGAGGTACAGGCTGCTGTTGCCCCATAACGGCCTGCTGTAGCTAAGGTTGAACAGACGGGTACGGGTGCCGTCGCCGGCGCGCACATCGAAATAGCCTGCGCCTACGTTGCCGTATTCGTTCAGGTTCAGGCTGACCGTTAGCTGCTCGCTGCTGCGGCTCAGTTGCATATCGGGCCTGTCGACGCGTGTGAGGTCGGCATAGTCGCCGCGACGCTGCAGCCGTTGGTAGCTGAAGCCAAGGTGCTGGCTGTTGTATTGGTAACCCAATGCCAGTTGATGCCCTTGGCCGCCCTGGAAACGGCTTTGCGTCAGCGCCCCATTGATAACGCCGAACTGGCCCGCGCGCAGGTTGCCGCCCAGCCCGCCCAACGTCAGCGAAGGCGCAACTTCGGCGTGGGTTTCCAGGGTAAAGGTGTCACTCAGGCCGTGGCGCAGGCTGGCCGATGACACGCCCGGGCCATAGCCGAAATCGCGCACACCGTAGTCGCGGCGCAGGCTACCGGCCGCCAGCGCGTAGTCCGACATGCCCTTCTGCAGCAGGCTGCTGGTCACGTAGAACGGCAACGTGGTGGACACTTGCCGGCCCAGGGCGTCGGTGGTCACCACCACAGCCTCACCCGCCCCATTGATGAACGGAACATTGGTCAGGGTATACGGCCCCGGCTGCAATTGCGCAGTGCTGGACCGGTAACCATTGATGAACAGCTCCAGCGAGGTGGGCACAGCCGCCTCCCCGGCGAAGGCCGGCAGCGGGTAGGTCACCAGGTCTGGCCGTGCTGCAAAGTCGCGGGCCACCTGCAGGCCACCCAGGCGTACCGAGCTGCTCCAAGGCAGTGCCGCGGTGATCAGGTCCCCCGCTTCGTAGGTCAGCAGGCGGTGCTCATCGGTGAAACGCCAGGTGGTGTCGTAGCGTAGAAAACCCTCGCGTGAACTGCGCCGGCCCCTGTCGTTGAATGCGCTTCGCCACTGGCCGGTGCTCGACAGCGTGCCCCAACGGTCGAACACGCGCAGTTCGTTCCACGCTGCCAGGTAGGTGCCCGCATCATCGGTGTCGTTCAGGTACAGGTCGTAATTGAACAATGCGCCAAAGCTGCTGCGTGCCTCACTGGGCGGGTACAGGGTGCGATCCCCTACCTGCTGATCAGGCAACCACGAGGCCGGCACCTGCAAAAGCAGGCGCTGGTTCTGGGTATCATAGTCACTGTGAAGGCCCGCAACCGCGTCCAGCGACACCTCGCCGACCGGGCTGCCTGGCAGGTTCAACCCCGCTGCCTGCAACACGGCGCTGTCCACGTACAACTGCCCGGCGCGCTGTTGCACCGGCACCAGCTCAGCCTTGGGCATCTGATTCACCAACAGATCCAGATAAAGGGTAGCGTCGGCCACCGCCGACAGTTCGGTGGGCGGCGGGGGCAGGTCGTCCGCCAGCACCCATGGCGTTAGCTGCCCAGCCATGACCAGCAGCAGGCACCCACTGCAGGCTGTCGCGCACCGCTTCACCCACGGGTCCCCACCATCGCCGGGCCCTCCCTGGCCCCTGCACCGCACGCCAATGCGGCATCCTTACTGCCGACTGATAACGGCGTCGCCCTGCCCGTTCACCCGGGCTTTCAGCACACTGCCGGCGCCTAGTGCCTGAGGGGCCGGCCACTGCATGGTGGCGCCAGGCAGCACATACCCCAGCAACCCATCGGCCAGCGGCCTGCTCTGGGCACCGTGCTGCAGCACGGCATCGGTTAGGCGCGCATGCACCGGGCCGACATTGCGCAGCTCCACATAGGGTTTGCCCTCTACCGTTACCGGGCGCCAGGTCAGCTGAGGCGTGCCCACGCCCTGCGCTGCGCGCGGGTCGGCAGGGTCCGGCTTGCCCCGCAACCCCTCGCCGTACACGAACAACGGGACCGAGTAGCGCATCTGCAGGCGTATCGCCGCCATCGTCCCCGCGTCGGCCTTGTCCAGCGGGATCACGGGCGGGATTTCGTCGATCACGATGCGGTAGGCCTGCTCCTGGCCGGCCGGCGCGGCGCCGGTGCGGGTCAGCCTGATCAACTGCTTCTGCCCGGGGGCGAGTGTGGCAACTGGTGGGCTGCCGATGATCTCGCGCTGGGGCTTGAACTGCTCCTTGGCCTCCAGCTGACGCCAGGCGAACACGCGCACCTGCAGGTTGGCCGCCACGGTGCCACGGTTTTCCAGCCATAGCGCACCGGCTTTCTGGCCGGCCTCCAGCACCGGGTCGATGGGCCAGATGAGCACAGACGTTGCAGCCCACGCCTGAAAGCTGGCCCAGTACATCAGCATCAGCCACCAGCACTTGCCTGTTCTGCCTGGTTTCATGGAGCCCTCCCTGGACTCTGCGCGCGGCAACCGGGTTGGCTACCAGCTGAAAGTGACTTGCACCACGTCGGAGTAGGTACCAGGCGGCAGGTTGCCGGGCAATTGCACCCGCCCGTACAACGCCAGCTTGACCGCCGCAGGGTCGCTGTATGCGACACCCACGCTCTGCCCGATACCCAGGCCCTGGGCCAACGCCGCATCCCGGTACAGCTGATAGCTCAGCAACTGCGCGCCACCTGCCCGCTTGAGATTGCGCGCGCCGCCTGCGCCGTTCTGGCCGCCATCCAGGCTCATGCTCAATGCCACACCCGGCGTGCACTGAAGGGTGACGGTGGCCCCCCCAATTGCCGCAGTGAGCGTGGCGGTGGACAGCGCTGACTGGCTGCCGTAATCCAGCATGCCGTACTGGGTAGCGCCGCCCACCACAAGGCACCCCGGCACGACCTGAGCCGACACGGTAAAGGTGCTGACCGTGGCTGCGTCCAGCGGCGCTGCCAGCAACAGGCCTACCCCGGCGAAGTACCCCGCAAACCTTGCGCGCATGGTTCAGAACGTCAGTTCGACCGCCACCGTGTCGGTATAGACACCGGCAGGCAGCCCGGCCTTGCCACGTGCCTGGCCATACAAATTGACGGTCTGCGCCACCCCGGTGCTGGTCGGCAGGGTAATGGTGCCATCGATGGCGAGCAGTTGCGTGCGCCCGGCATCGGTGTAGAAGTCGTAGGGCACGAAGTTGCCAGCACCGTCGGCCAGCGCCCGTGTGCCACCGCTGGACTGGCCGTCGTGAGCCCCGGCCCGCACCCGGATGGCCGGTACTGTTCCTGCCGAACACAGCACGCTCAGGGCGCCACCGGCCCCGCCCAGCACCTGGGCATTGGCGGTGCCGAACAGGGCATCCTGCGTGCCGAAGTTCAAACTGCCGAAGTTCAACCCCGACGTGCCCGAGCTGCCATTGACCTGGCAGGCTGCGATCAGCGTCAGCGTGGAGTTGATGGTGCCAGCGGTGGTCGCGGCCTGCGCGGGTGAAGCCAGTGCTAGGCCCAGGCCGGCCAGGATGCAGCATGAGAGGTGGGTTCGCATTGACGTCTCCTTGGGTTGCTACCAGTCCAATGTCACTCTCAGGGTGTCGCGGTAGAGCCCGGCCGGCAGCGCATGGGGTTGCGCTACCAGCACACCGTAGATGGGGATGGGTACCTGCCGTGTAGTGCCGATGGTGAAGGCTCGTGGTTGGCCGACGTCGTAGCGGCTGTAGCCACTGGGGTCGACGGCCAGTTGGTAGGGCAGCAACTCGCGCCCATTGCTAAGGCGGCGGATGCCATCATCACCGTTCAGGCCGCCATTGATATGCACATTGAAGGCCCGCACTTCGGGGGTACAGCTGATCTGCAGGCTGCCCGGCCCGACATCGCCGAACAGACCACGCAGCGCAGAAGCCCAGTCTGGCTGGCGCTCGCCTGAACCTGCTGGATCAGGGGTAACCACCGCTGCAGGGATGGTCATGTCGCTGCTGATCATGCAGGCAGCGCTGATCACCAGCCGTGCCTGGATGAACCCGCTACTGCTGCCATGCGCTACACCACCCGGGACCAGCAGCGGCCCTAAAGTCAACAGCAGCAGCGAAGCGCGGCTCATGGCGTAACCTCCCTGTTCGGCCCTTGTCGATCCATGCTGGTCTTGAGCGTAGCAGTGAGGTGCATGGGCAAACGGCCGAGGATGCCGTTTTTTGGTATTAGCAAAAAAGCGATAGGGCGCGCGATACACCCCCAACGCACTGAGCCGAACGCTTTGCGGAAGACGCGCTCAAAATTGGCAAACAACGGCAACCCGAGCGATATTCTGATAGGGTGTATCACCATCATCCTGCCCAGACTCATGCGGCATGCATGGACCTAATCGACAGGAGCGTTTCATCAATGACGACAGACTTGACGCTGGACCAGGCGATGGAGCGCTGTGCCCAGGAACCTATTCAGATTCCCGGCAGCATTCAGCCCCATGGTTTTCTGCTTGTGCTTGATGAAAATGACCTGAGGGTGTTGCAGGCGAGCGAGAACACCCAGCAGTGGCTGGGCATATCCGCTGCATCGCTGGTCGGTTCGCCCTTCAACGACGTCGTCACTGGCGACTTCGATTTGCGCACGCATTTAGGCAGGCTTCCGCAAGATGAGGTTTTCCCGTTTCATATCGGCGACGTGCAACTTCGCGAAGGCGCTCCCTGCCGCCAGGCATTGCACTTGCTGGCCCACCGCCACGATCAGGTGCTGATTGTCGAGCTTGAGGCCCCGCGGCTGCCGGCAGACTTGGCCTCGCAGGGCGACTATTACCCTTTGGTGCGCAACTTCATTAGCACCGTGCACCTGGCTGGCACCCTGGACGAACTGCTGCACCAGACGGTGCTGCAGCTGAAGCGCGTCACCGGCTTCGGCCGGGTGAAGGCCTATCGCTTCGACGCCGAAGGCAACGGGCAGGTGCTTGCGGAGGTTGCCGATCCCGATTATCCCACCTTCATGGGCTTGTGCTTCCCGGCATCCGACATCCCTGCCCAGGCCCGTGAGTTGTACCGGGTCAACCGCATCCGCGTCATCGAAGATGCCAACTATCAGCCGTCACCGCTGGTGCCGGGCACCAACCCGCTTAGCGGCAAACCGCTGGACATGAGCTTTGCCAGCCTGCGCAGCGTGTCGCCGGTACACCTGCAATACATGCGCAACATGGGCACACTCGCCTCCATGTCGCTGTCGATCGTGGTGGATGGCAAGCTGTGGGGGCTGATCTCCTGCCACAACGCGCAGCCTCGCGCGGTCGACCTGCGTACCCGCACCGCCTGCGAACTGCTGGCCAGCGTGCTGTCGCTGCAGATTGAATCCCGCGAGTCGCACGCCGACACGCAGCGCCTGCTGGGGTTGCGCCAGCACATCGTACGGATGATTTCGTCCATGGCTGACCATGACAGTGTCAACGAAGGGCTGCACGCACTGCCCGAGGTGTTGTTGGCGTTTGCCGATGCCCAGGGCGCTGCCGTGATCTCTGCAGACCGTTGCGACCTGTACGGCCAGACACCACCCGAGTCGCAGGTCACTGCCTTGGTGCACTGGTTGTCCCGACTTACCGGCGATCACGTTTTTCATACCGACAATGCGCGCCGGGACGTGGACGAGCTACCTGAACTTGGCAACCATGTGGGCGGCATACTGGCGGTGGCCATCTCGCAGATCCACTCCCATTACCTGCTGTGGTTCCGGCCCGAGCAGGTACGCACTGTTGAATGGGCGGGGCAGCCGACCAAGCGGGTGGGGCCGCAAGGTAACCTGGACCCGCGGCACAGCTTCGAGCGCTGGCAGGAACAACTGAGCGGCTATTGTGCCCCGTGGGACCCACTGATTGTGGAGGGGGTCAGCGAACTGCGTACGGCGGTGATGGGCATCGTGCTGCGCAAAGCGGAAGAAATGGCCCAGCTGGCAGGCGAACTGCGCCGCTCCAACAAGGAGCTGGAAGCGTTCTCCTACAGCGTGTCCCATGACCTGCGTGCGCCGCTTCGGCACATTGCCGGCTACACCGAACTGCTCAGCGAAATCGAAGGCCCCGGTTTCAGCGAGCGCGGCAAGCGCTTCTTGCAGCATATCGGCGAAGCCGCTCATTTTGCCGGCAGCCTTGTCGACAATTTGCTACATTTTTCACAAATGGGCCGCTCAGCGCTGCGCATGTCAGATGTAGACCTCAATGCCTTGATCGATGCCATCCGTGCTGAACTCGCGCCGGATTACGCGGGGCGTGAAATCATCTGGACCATTGCGCCCTTGCCCAAGGTTCATGGAGACCCCGCCTTCATCAACCTGGCGTTGAACAACCTGTTGGCCAATGCCATCAAATACACACGTGGGCGCACGCCGGCTCGCATCGAGGTGTTCGCCGTGCAGCATGCCGAGGAAGTCGAGGTGTGCATCCGTGATAACGGCGTAGGCTTCGACATGGCGTACGCCAACAAGCTGTTCGGGGTGTTCCAGCGGCTGCACCGCATGGAAGACTTCGAAGGCACAGGGATCGGCCTGGCAAGCGTGCGCCGCATCATCGAACGCCACGACGGGCGCGTCTGGGCCGACGGCCAGATCGACAAAGGCGCCAGCTTCCATTTCACTCTACCGCGCCACCCCGCGACACACTGAGGTACCGTTACCATCATGCTCAAACCCATCCTGCTGGTCGAAGACAACCCTCGGGACCTGGAGCTGACGCTCCTGGCCCTGGAGCGTAGCCAGTTGGCCAACGAAGTTATCGTGTTGCGCGACGGCGCCGATGCCCTCGATTACCTGCTGCGCCGTGGCGCCTACGCCGACCGCGACGACGGCAACCCTGCCGTGTTGCTGCTGGACCTGAAACTGCCGAAAGTCGATGGCCTCGAGGTGCTCAAGGAAGTGCGCGCCACGCCCGAACTGCGCAGCATCCCGACCGTGATGCTGACGTCTTCGCGTGAAGAGCCTGACCTGCTGCGTGCCTATGAACTGGGCGTGAACGCCTACGTGGTCAAACCAGTCGAATTCAAGGAGTTCGTCGCCGCCATTTCCGACCTTGGGGTTTTCTGGGCCGTGCTGAACGAGCCGCCACCTGGCTCCCTGCGCTTGACCCGCCGCGGCAACTGAGGCTCACGCAACGATGCAGTCTACCCCGCTGAACCTACTGATGGTCGAAGACAGCTCGATGGATGCCGAGCTGACCCTGATGCGCTTGGAGCGCAGCGGGCTGCACGTTCAGTCGCATCTGGTGTTCGACCACACAGGTGTCGAAAATGCCCTGCGCGACGGGCGCTACGACCTGATCCTGTGCGATTGCGTACTGCCCGGCTCGTCCGGCACCGACGTGCTGTCCATCGCCCAGCGCCTGGCGCCGGACGTGCCGTTCATTTTCCTGTCCGGTATCTACGGTGAAGAGCATGCGGTGGAGATGATCCGCCTGGGTGCTACCGATTACGTACTGAAAAAGAACCTGCCGTTGCTGCCCAAGGCAGTACGCCGCGCCCTCACCGAAGTGCAGGAACGCCAGCGCCGTCGTCGGGCTGAAGAAGCATTGGCCGAGGTCGAAGCGCGGGCCCGCATCGCCATCAACGCTGCCGGCATGGGTACATGGGATCTTCGCCCCCAGGAGGGCCTGCTCGTCTGGGATGAGCGCGCCAAGAAGCTGTTCGGTCTGGCTACCGACACGCAGATGAGCCTTGAAGTCTTCTACGCCGGCATCTATCACGAAGATGTGCCGATGGTAAAGGATGCCGTAGACCAAGCCATGCAGCCTGAGAGCGGCGGCCACTACCGCATGGAATTCAGGATCGTTCAGCCGAACGGCCAGGAGCCACGCTGGCTGCTTAGCAGCGGCCAGAGCCAGTTCGCTGACGGCAAATGCGTGCGCTTTTCCGGTGTTCTTCAGGACATCCATGCACAACGCGTGGCGACCCAGGCGCTACGGCAGCTCAACGAGATGCTTGGCGAACGGGTTGAACGCCGCACCCGCGAGCGCGACCGGGCGTGGGAGCTGTCCCAGGACCTGCTGGCCGTACTCAACAAAGACCTCACACCAGTGGCGCTCAACCCTGCCTGGGAAGCCAGCCTGGGGCTGTCTCGCGAACGCCTGAGCCAGTCATCGCTGCTGCACCTGCTGCCCGAACCCGACCAGGAACTGCTGCTCACCGAGCTGGCTGCCCTCGCCCATGGCCGCACCAGTGCCCGTTTCGTCGGGCGCATTCTGCATGCCGGCGGGCAACAACGCTGGCTGTCGTGGGTGGTGGTGCCGGAAGATACCCTGCTGTACGTGGTGGCGCGGGATATCACCAGCGAGCGTGAAGCTGCAGTGGGCCTGGCCGATGCCAACGCCCGCCTGCGCGAACAGATCAACGAACGCGAACGAATCGAGGCCGCACTGCAGCAAATGCAGCGCCTTGAAGCCGTTGGCCAGTTGACCGCGGGGGTTGCCCACGACTTCAACAATTTGCTCACGGTGATCCTCACTGGCGCGAGCTTCCTGGAGCGGGACCTGAACAAAGGTGACCTCGACAAGGCCCGCTCCCGCCTGACCCACGTGCGCGAAGCGGGTGAGCGCGGGGCCAAACTGACTTCGCAGTTGCTGGCATTCTCCCGCCGTCAGCGCCTGGAGCCAGTACCCCTCAACCTCAACCGCACCCTCGATGGCCTGGAAGAACTGCTGCGTCGCACGCTGGGGGGCAACGTTTCGGTGCGCCTGGACCTGGACCGGGCGCTGTGGCAGGCCCTGACCGACCCCACCCAGACCGAGATGATCATCCTCAACCTGGCCATCAACGCCCGCGATGCCATGCCCGATGGCGGCCAGTTGACCTTGGTGACCCGCAACACGCGCATCGACACCCCACCTCAGCGCCCGGAAGATCCGGACCCTGGTGAGTACGTAATGCTGAGCATCCGCGACACAGGCTGCGGCATGAGCGAAGAGGTGGTGGCCAAGGTGTTCGAGCCATTCTTCACCACCAAGGACATCGGCAAGGGCTCAGGCCTGGGCCTGGCCCAGGTGTTCGGTTTCGCCAAGCAGTCTGGCGGCGGTGTGCGCATCGAAACCGCCCCGGGGCGCGGCACTCAGGTGGCCGTTTATCTGCCGGCAGTCAAGGACCACATTATCAGCGAGCCTGCCACCCCGGTGGTTAGCCAGTCCATCAGCGACAGCGGCAGCAACCGCACCGTGTTGTTGGTAGACGACGACCACCTGGTACGCGACATGCTCGGCGACGTGTTGCGCCAGTACGGTTATGAGGTGCGCCAGGCGCACAGTGGCGAACAGGCACTGGCGCTTCTAGCTGACGACATCGACCTGCTGCTCACCGACTTCGCCATGCCGGAGTTCAACGGTGCGCAGCTTGCCGTTGCCGCGCGCGAACGCTTCCCCCAGCTACCTGTGGTATTTCTAACCGGCTATGCAGAGCTGCAAGGCCTGGACCTGCCAGGCAGCGTTGTGATCCAGAAGCCCGTTCAGGCGGACGACCTGGCCAGGGCGCTGGACGAGATGCTGGGCGTACCGGGGTAAACCTGTGCAGTCGGGGCCACTCAGCCCCGACTCGCCCACACACCGAATTCCAAACGACAAAAACGACGAAACCAGCGCTTACGTGATAAGCACTGGAAAAATGTTTTATCTAAGAAAATGGCAGGGGCGGCTGGATTCGAACCAACGCATGGCAGGATCAAAACCTGCTGCCTTACCGCTTGGCGACGCCCCTGTATCAGATGCAGCAATCGCTGCCCGGATAATCCCAATAAGGTGACAACGTGTTGTTGTCTTGGAATGCGCGGCACTTTAACAACAATGTTGCCGTCTGTGAAGCCCCTACCCGAAAAAAAATGCCAAAAAACAGCGGCTTAGTCATCAGCAGCATAAAATATTTACCACTCGTCGCTTTCCTGCCGCCGCACCTCAACACAATCGCATTCGCTCCTTCAAATCAGATAACCCAACGCAGTGACCAAGGAGGACCCTATGCCTGTTTCTCACGACCTGTATCAGGACCTGCACTACCCCCGTGAAATCGTCCAGCAGCGTCGCCTGCAGGACCAGACGCTGGACCGCTTGCTGGACGAGTACGTCGACATCGATAACCAGGTGCTTGCAGCCGAGTCCATTTCGGCCGGCAACTTCGTCGATGAGGACCTGCGTCACCTCAAGGAACGCCGGCTTGCGGTGAAGTACATGATCGAGCGCCAGCTGGAACGTAAAGCCTGAGATCGGGGTGTTGCCGGTGGTGACCTATCGCGGTAAGTGATGGTTGACGGTCACTTTCTCTATTGGTCAAATCCGCGGCACTCGGGCAAGCTTCCGGGCGCCCGTTTATTGCCCAAGGAGCTCAGTTCGTGCCTGCCTGGATCCCTGCCCCCCTACGCCAGCTTGGCCAACGCCTGCGCCCTGCCGGCGCTAACCGTCATGCTCTGCTCACGTGGTTCGAGGAAAAAGCCCAGAGCCGTGGCTACGCGTTGAGCGACGGTCAGCGGCGAGTGATTGCGTGCATGGCGCAGCAGTTGAGCCTGTTTGAGCAGGGGCAGCCGCCTAGCCTTTACCTGCATGGCGCGGTCGGGCGCGGTAAAAGCTGGCTGCTGGACGGCTTCTTCCAGGCTGTGCCTGTGCAGGCAAAGCTACGCCTGCACTTTCATGACTTTTTCGCCCGACTGCACCAGGGCATGCACCGCCACCGCGCCCTGGACGACGCCATGGCCGCTACCCTCGACGAATTGATCGGCAAGTGCGAGGTGCTGTGCTTCGACGAGTTCCATGTGCATGACATTGGTGATGCCATGCTGCTTACGCGCCTGTTCGATGCCTTGTTCGCTCGCGGCATCTACCTGCTGGTCACCTCCAATTATGCGCCGGAAGGGCTGCTGCCCAACCCGCTTTACCATGAGCGCTTCCGGCCTGTCATCCGCCTGATCAACACCCGCATGCAGGTCATGGAGGTGGGCGGGGATATCGACTTTCGCAGCCTGCCGGCCAACCGCGAACACCAGTGTTTCACCCGCGGCCACTATGTATGGCCAGGCGATGCCGGGCAGCGCCTGGCCCTGAAACTGCCCGAGACTGCACCCGGGGTGCTGCACATCAACAACCGTTCACTACGGGCCAGGGCCGTGGATGGCACACGGGTGATGTTCACATTCGACGACCTGTGCGAGCAGCCTACCGCCGTGATCGACTACCTGGCCCTGGCCCGCCAGTTCAGTGAGTGGGTCATCGACGGGCTGGACGACCTGGCGGACTGTTCGCTGGCGGCGCAGCAGCGCTTTGTCAATCTGGTGGATGTTTTGTACGACCACGATCGCCAGGTGACCGTCATTGGCAAGCGCCCGCTGGTAGATAGCCTGGAGGGCGCCATCGCCGACCTGATGCGTACCCGAAGCCGGTTGGGGCAATTGCATCAGGTCGGCCCTGGCCCGACCTGACCAGCACTGTTTCACACCGCTTTAGGCAGGTCGGCCAGCACCGTTTCGATTTCCTGAAGCACGGCGGGATCATCCAGGGTAGAGGGTGGTACGTAGGCCTGCCCGTCGGCGATCTTGCGCAGCAACGCCCGCAGAATCTTGCCCGAACGCGTCTTGGGTAACCGCCGCACCAGGCGCACCCGGTTGAAACAGGCCAGCGCACCGATTTCTTCGCGCACCCTGGCAACGAGGTCTGCCAGCAACTGCGCCTCGGTAGTGCCCTCACCATCTTTCAACACGACCAAGGCGAGCGGCACCTGCCCCTTGATGTCGTCATGCACGCCGATCACCGCGCATTCGGCAACCGCCGGGTGGCGTGCCACCAGGTCTTCCATTTCCCCGGTGGAGAGCCGGTGCCCGGACACGTTGATGACGTCGTCCGTGCGCCCCATGATGTAGACAAAGCCGTCGTCGTCCAGGAACCCACCGTCGCCGGTGTGATAGTAACCAGGGTAAGTGTGCAGGTAGGCCTGCAGGTAACGGTCGTGGTCCCCCCACAGCGTCTGGCTGCACCCTGGGGGCAAGGGCAGTGCGATCACGATGGCGCCCTGCTGGTGGGTGCCCAGCAGATGGCCCTCGTCATCCAGCACGCGTACGTGGTAACCCGGCACTGCGCGGTTGCTGGAGCCCGGCCTGGCCGCACTGCCTTCAAGGCCTACGCACGGCGCGGTGACGGGCCAGCCGGTTTCGGTTTGCCACCAGTGGTCGTGCACCGGTTTGCCGGTGACGCGCTCCAGCCATTGGTGGGTGCTGGAATCGAGCTTTTCCCCGGCCAGGAATAACTGGCGCAGCGAGCTCAGGTCGTACTGGCCAAGCAGCTCGCCCTCCGGGTCTTCCTTGCGGATAGCGCGCATGGCGGTGGGTGCGCAGAACAGGCCGTTGACCTTGTACTGCTGCACGACGCGCCAGTAGGCGGCAGCGTCCGGGGTGCGGATTGGCTTGCCCTCGTAAAACACCGTGGTACAACCGCACATCAACGGCCCGTAGACAATCAGCGAGTGGCCCACCACCCAGCCGACGTCCGATATGCCCCACCACACATCACCGGGCTGCATGCCGTAGATGTTGTGCATGGCATAGCGCAGGGCCACAGCGTTGCCGCCGTTTTCCCGCACGATGCCTTTGGGTTTGCCGGTGGTGCCCGAGGTATACATGATGTACAGCGGATCGCCAGCGTCGAGCACCACCGGGGCGACGGGCACTGCGCCCACAAGCGCCTCGGCCCAGTCCAGGTCTCGCCCTGGTTGCAGCGGTGCCTGCACCTGTGGCCGCTGCAACACCAGCACATGGCGCGGCTGGTGCTGGGCCAGTTGCAATGCGCGGTCGACCAGAGGCTTGTATTCGATCACCCGGTCGAACTCGAGCCCGCCAGAGGCTGTGAGCAGCAGGGTTGGGCGCGCGTCGTCGATACGCAGCGCCAGCTCGTTGGCTGCGAAGCCGCCAAACACCACCGAATGCACCGCGCCAATGCGGGCGCAGGCGAGCATGGCCATAGCGGCCT
The DNA here is from genome assembly GCF_016647875.1 of Pseudomonas sp. S36. Taxonomy (NCBI): domain Bacteria; kingdom Pseudomonadati; phylum Pseudomonadota; class Gammaproteobacteria; order Pseudomonadales; family Pseudomonadaceae; genus Pseudomonas; species Pseudomonas sp. S36. The sequence continues at coordinate 111,005 of NZ_JACVVG010000005.1, forward strand.
GGGGCACCATCGGCATGTAGATGATCACCCCGTCGCCCTTCTTCACCCCCAGCTGGCTCAGCAATCCAGCCAGGCGGGCTACCTCATCGCGCAGCTCAAGGTAGGTATAGGCTTGCTGCGCCCCGGTGACAGGAGAGTCGTAGACCAACGCCAGTTGTTGCCCCCTGCCCTGTTCGATCTGGTGATCCAGGGCGAGGTAACAGCTGTTCAGACGGCCATCGGCGAACCAGCGATGCGTCCCGTCGGCATTGTCCTGCAGGGTAATGGCAGGGGCGCGATACCAGGCGATCGACCGGGCCTGTTCAGCCCAGAAGGCAGCCGGGTCGGCGATGGAGTGTGCGTAGCTTTGCTGGTAGCTCATGTGCAATGAACCCGATCGTTGTTGTTATTGAAGGGCGAATGCTGAGTATGGCCGGGCTGACCCGGCGCGCCAGGCGGCTAAAGGCCTAACAGACCTGCAAATTTGCAGGGATCAGGTGCAAGCACCTAACACGGCCTGCCTTTACCCCGCTCAGTGCCTTTCCACTAGAATGGACCCTCCCTTGCCGAGGCTGCCCCATGGACATCGATCAGGCCCGTACCTTTCTGGAAATCGTCCGCAGCGGCAGCCTGGTGGCCGCTGCCGAACGCCTGTTCGTCTCGCAAACGGCCGTCACTGCGCGGGTACAGCGCCTGGAGCAACAACTGGGCTGCCAGCTGTTCGTCCGTGGCCGCAGCGGCGCCAGCCTGACCCCTGATGGCGAGGCGTTCGTCAGCTACGCCAACCAGCTGGTGCAGACCTGGGAGGCCGCGCGCCGCGAGCTGCCGCTGCCTCGGGGCTGCCAGCAGATGCTGCACGTGGGTGGGGAAGTAAGCCTTGGCAACCCGATGATGCTGGGCTGGGTCAGTGCCCTGCACCGCGAGCTGCACGGCTACGCCATACGCAGTGAGGTCAGCGACGGCGACGCGCTGCTGCGCAAGGTGGAAATGGGCCTGCTGGATGCCGCGCTGGTGTACCAGCCCAGCTACGGCCCGGGGTTGCAGGTGGAGCAGTTGATGGAAGAAAAACTCATCCGCATCCGCCGGGTGGATCGGCCTGAGCCCTACGTGTACATCGACTGGGGGGATGCCTTTCGAAGGCAGCACGACGCGGCGCTGCCGGAGTGCGCGCAGGCAGCACTGAGCTTCAACCTTGGCCCGCTGGCGTTGCAGTTCATCCTCGACCAGGGCGGCAGTGGCTATTTCCGCACGCGGGTGGTGCAGGCTTACCTGGACAGTGGCGTGTTCGAGCGGGTGCCGCAAGCACCCGAGTTCACCTACCCGACCTACCTGGTGTATTCACGCGAGCGCGACAGCGCAGCACTGCAACAGGCGTGCGCCACGTTAAGACGCCTGGTGGCCGCAGACCAAAGCGACTGGTCACAGCGTTGGGACCCGGCTATCTGACGCCTTTGGCTGGCTGAGCACCTGGCGCTGCAGGCCCGCGATGACATCGGTCTGGGTGATGACGCCAACCAGGCGCCCGGCCTCCAGTACCGGCAGGCAATGCAAGCCTCGTTCACACAACAAGGGCAGCAGGGTATCCAGCGGGGCCTTGCTGTCGACACTCACGACCTGGCGGCTCATCACCTGCTCCAGGCGCAGCACTTCACCGCCCAACAGCCGACGCCAGCCTTGCCGCTGCGGTCGCATGGCCGGGCCGAGCAGGTCGCTGACGGTGACAATGCCCACCAGTTCACCGTTGGCCAGCACCGGCAGCGCCTTTACGTGATGGCCGGCCAGGCGCTTGGAGGCTTGCGCCAGCGGCATGTCAGGGGTGGCGAACTGCACGTCACGGGACATTACCGAGGCTGCGGTCAAACCGCCCAGGCTGCGCCGCAGCGCCTGCTGCTCGGTCGCCAGGATGATCTGCTCCAGTTCAGCACGGCTGACGTCGACGAACTCACCGAGGGCCTCCAGGGCCTGGTCCAGGTCTTCACCCCGTACGCCCACACGTTCGCGGGGGGGCGGGTCCTGGGTGTGGTGCAGGTCCTTGCGCGAGGCCGGACCTTTTGGGTAAGCCGCGCCCGTGCAACGGTTGTAGAGGATGGCCACGGCTACCAGCACCCCTGCGTTCAACAGCACCGGCTCCAGCAGGTGCTCGCCCATGGCGGTGAGCCCTGGGTCGGCAAGCACCACGCTTACCGCAACACCGCCACCGGGCGGGTGCAGGCAGCGCATCAGGCACATCACCAGTATCGAAACGCCCAGGGCGCTGGCCGCCACCCACAGCTCAGGCCCGAAGTATTGCCGCATGACCAGCCCGATGATGCCAGCCAATGCGTAGCTGCCCACCACGGGCCAAGGCTGGGCCAACGGGCCGGAATGCACGGCGAACACCAGCACCGCCGAGGCGGCCAGAGGGCCTAGCAGATGCAAGGCAATGGCGGGGCCGAATACCAAGCTGGTCACCCAGCCGGCGAGGAATAAACCCAGGAGTGCGCCAACACCTGCACGCAGCCATTCTTTCGGCGGCGTATTCAGGGGCGCTGGCAGCCATCGGTGCAGGCGATTCGGGGATCGTGAGGCGGGCATCAGGTATTGGATCTATCTTGTGCAGGGAATGGGCAACCACACAGCGCCCCGTCATCGAGCAACGGGTTCGCTCAAGGGCGGGATTCTGCACGGGCCAACGCCACCGAACCAATTCAAAAAAATGCGCTTGAGGTGCAATTTTCTTGCACCGCGAAGCCAGACGTTGAGGATGGCAGCCCCGTTTCAAGCCCCCTTGCGCGGCAGGTTGAGTGTGACTCGCAAGCCACCCAGGGGGCTCTGCGCGAGCGACAGGGTTCCACCCCAGGCGTCACAGATATCGCGCACGATACCCAACCCCAGGCCGTGGCCGTCGACCTGTTCGTCCAGACGCGAACCGCGCTCAAGCACCTGCTGCCGGCGGCTTTCCGGGATACCAGGGCCATCGTCGTCCACCCACAGTTGGTACCCGACCGCCGTGCAAGTGATCCCCAGGCGCACTTCACTGTCCGCCCACTTGCAGGCGTTATCCAGCAGGTTGCCCAGCAGCTCAAGGCTGTCTTCCCGGTCCCAGGGCAGCAACAGCCCGGCGGGCACGTCACTTTCCAACCGCAGGCCCTCACCGTGAATCATGCCGAGTGTGCCAAGCAGCCCCGGCAGCTCGGAGTCACAATCGAACTGGGCGCCGGGCAAGGCATCGCCGGCCAGGCGCGCACGGTTGAGTTCGCGCGCCAGGCGCTGCTGGATCTGCTCCAACTGCTCACGCATCTGCCCGCTGAACCCAGGCACCCCGTGCAGCCGGTCGCTGGACGCCAGGCTCAGCAACACCGCCAACGGTGTTTTCAACGCATGGCCCAGGTTGCCTAGGGCATTGCGCGAGCGGCGCAGGCTGTCTTCGGTATGATTGAGCAGGTGGTTGATCTGCCCCACCAGCGGTGCCAGTTCGCTGGGCACCTCGTCGTCCAGCTGCGAGCGCTGCCCTTGCTGCAACTGCGCAATCTGCTGCCGGGCACGCTCCAGCGGCCGCAGCGACCGGGTAACGGTGATGCGCTGCAGCACCAGTACCAAGGCCAGCGCCACCAGCCCCATGCCCAGGCCGATCTGCTGCAGGCGGCGGAACCCCTCGCGCACCGGCGAGTAATCTTGCGCGACACTGATCGAGATATCCTGGCCCAGGCGCCGGTAGTCGGCGCGCAGGGTCAGCAATTCCTGGCCCTCGGGGCCCAGCTCGTGCCGGTCGGACAGGCCAGGCGCGGAAGGTTTGGGCATGTTCATGTCCCACAACGAGCGCGACCGCCAGGTGCCCTGGTCGAAATCAATGCGAAAGTAGTGGCCAGAAAACGGCCGTTGGTAGGCGGCCGAGATACGCCGCTCGTCCAGTTGCAGCCCGGAGGGCCCTCGCACCAGCGCCACCAGCAGGGTTTCACTTTCGTTGCGCAGGCCGTTTTCCAGGTAGCGCTGCAGGCCAGCTTCGAACAACCACAGGGTAAGCTGTGCCAGCACCACCCCCACCACCACCAGCACAGCCACCAGGCCCAGGCTCAGGCGTGCCTGGATCGACTTCATGCAGCGCTACCGGCGTAAAGGTAACCCTGACCGCGGCGGGTTTCGATCACGCTGCGCCCCAGCTTGCGGCGCAGGTGGTTGACATGGACTTCGAGTACATTGGAGTCGCGCTCGGTTTCACCGTCGTACAGGTGCTCGGCCAGGTGGGTCTTGGAGAGGATCTGCTGCGGGTGCAGCATGAAGTAGCGCAGCAGGCGGAATTCGGCAGCCGTCAACTGGATGTCCACACCCTCGCGGCTCACGCACTGGCGGCGCTCGTCGAGGTGCAGGCCCGCCGCCTCCAGCGTTGGCTGGTTGGCCAGGCCACGGGCGCGGCGCAGCAGCGCCTGGATACGCAATTGCAGTTCTTCGGGGTGGAAGGGTTTGCTGAGGTAGTCGTCGGCACCAGCCTTCAACCCCTCGATACGTTCGGCCCACGAGCCTCGCGCCGTGAGGATGAGCACAGGCGTAGCCAGGCCGGCTGCCCGCCACTGGGCCAGCACGTCGAGCCCCGGCAGCCCCGGCAGGCCGAGGTCGAGGATAATCAGGTCGTAGGGCTCGCACTGGCCCTGGTAGGCCGCATCGCGGCCATCGGCCAGCCAATCGACCGCGTAGCCCTGGCGTTGCAGGGTGGCTGTCAGTTCATCGGCCAGCGGCACGTTGTCCTCGACAAGCAACAGGCGCATTCAGTCATCTTCCTCGTCTTTGAGCAGGGCGCCGGTACTGGCGTCGAGCTTGATTTCGCGCACCACACCCTCCGCCGTCAACAGCTCGACTTCGTATTCATAGCGGTCGTGTTCTTCTTCGAGTTCGGCCTCGAGCAGACGCGCCCCGGGGTGACGCCCCAGGGCGGTTTGCAGCAGGTGCTCGAGGGGCAGGATGACACCCTTCTGGCGCAACGCCAGGGCCTCGTCCTGGTCCAGGTCACGGGCAGCGGCCAAAGAGCACACTGCCAGTAACGCCAGGGCCAGGTAGCCTACCGCCCGTGGTGGCTGACTCATCAGCTGTCCCGCTCGTCCTTCACGACTTCACCGGTCTTGGCATCGAGGGCCACGTCCCACTCGACGTTCTGGGCATCGCGCAGCTCCACCTTGTAAATGTAGCGGCCGTATTCGTTCTCAAGCTCCGAGTCGGTAACGGTGGAACCCGGGTGTTTGGCGATGGCGGCGGCCTTGAGTTCGTCCAGCGACTTGATGGTCTTGGCGTTCACCAGCTTGACCACTTCGTCGGGCTGTACGTCCTTGGCGAAGACGGCGTTGGCACCCAGGGCAAGGGCGGCGGCGGTGAACAGGGCAGTCAAGGTTTTCATCGTAGGTTTCTCCTGGAAGCTGTACAAGTTGTCTACGCAATCAACATTACCCAGCCGTCCTTAATTGAACCTGAAAAAGCTGGCGACATGATAGCGCAGGCGCTGCACGCTTCACGATCAACCCCTTCAGCCCCTGCCTCGCCCTATAACGCGACACTCTCTGCCCAGGACCCCAGCCATGAGCGCCATCCACATCAAATACCCCGCCCTCACCTTCAAAGCCGGGCGGCGCGCACTGGGCCAGGTGCGTGAACGCGGGCTGCAGGCGGCGGATGTGGGCATATTGCCCGGGGCTGCCGGCGGGCCTAAACCGCTGGGCATCCAGGGCCTGGACCTGGCGCTGTTCGGCGAGTGGCTGCCAGCGGCCCCGCGCCCTCGCGCCCTCATCGGGGCATCGATCGGTGCCTGGCGCTTCGCCAGCGCCTGCCTGCAAGACCCGGTCGCCGGCCTGCGCCGCCTGGGCGAGCTGTATACCGAGCAGGACTTCGCCAAGGGCGTAACCCCCACCGACATCAGCCGCAGTTGCCAGCGCATGCTCGACGACCTGCTGCAAGCCCGCGACGGTGAGGTGCTTGCCAACCCGGACTACCGCCTGAACATTCTGGTGGTCAAAAGCCATGGCCAGCTTGCCCACGACCATCGGGGCCGCCTGGGTATCGGCCTGGGTTCGGTGGTCGCCAGCAACCTGCTGGGCCGCGCCCGGCTGGGGCGCCACTTCGAACGCGTCATCCTGCACGACCGGCGCTCGCCCCCACCCCTGAACGAACTGACAGACTTCCCTTCCCGCTACTTGCCGCTGGACCTGGCGAACCTGCGCCACGCCCTGCTGGCTTCGGGCTCCATCCCCATGGTGATGGAAGGTGTGAAGGACATCCCCGGTGCTGGCGCAGGCACCTACCGCGATGGCGGCCTGCTCGACTACCACCTCGACCTGCCTTACCAAGGTGACGATCTGGTGTTGTACCCGCACTTTACCGACAAAGTGGTCCCCGGCTGGTTCGACAAGGCCTTGCCCTGGCGCAAGGGTGACCCCACGCGCCTGCAGAACGTGGTACTGCTCACACCGTCCCCGCAGTACCTGGCAGCCCTGCCCTACGGCAAGCTGCCTGACCGCAACGACTTCAAGCGCTTCATGGGCGACGCCCCCTCACGCAAGCGCTATTGGTACAAGGCCATTGCAGAGAGTGAGCGGTTGGGCGATGAACTGCTCGAACTGGTTGCCACAGGGCGAGTGCATGAGCGACTGCAGGCCCTGTAACAGCCTTGCCAACCAGGCAACACACTCACTGCCCGCGCCAGGACTCCAACCGGGTAAACGCGTACATCCCCGCCAGCACCGCGATGAAGAACACCACAATTTGCCAGTGCCCCGTCAACAGCACCGCCACCGCCGGGCCGGGGCAGATACCGGCAATACCCCAACCGGCGCCGAACAACAAGCTGCCCACGATCAAACGCGTATCCAGCCCCCGCTTGGTCGGCAGTTGCACTGCAGCCCCCAGCAGCGACTGCCGGCGTGTACGCGCCCAGTTCAGCGGCGCGGCCGCCACCGCGATGGCACCCACCATCACCAGCGCGAGCGAGGGGTCCCACGCACCGGTCACATCGAGAAACGCCAGTACCTTGGCGGGGTTGGCCATCCCCGCCAGCAGCAGGCCCAGGCCGAACACCAGGCCGGCAACGAATGCGCTTAGCTTGATCATTTTCACACGCCCCACACATGACGAATGAGGTACACCGTCGCCATGCCCGCCACCATGAAACACAGCGTCGCCACGATTGAGCGCGGGGACAGCCGGGATAACCCGCAGACGCCATGGCCGCTGGTACACCCCGAGCCGTAGCGGGTCCCGATCCCCACCAGCAGACCCGCCATTACCAGGGCCGGCCAGTGGGCCTGTACGTCGATTGCTGGCAGTACGGCGAATGCACCCCAGAGCAGCGGCGCAACCAGCAGCCCCAACAGGAACAGCGCCTTTTCGCTCCAGCCTTCGCTGCGAGGGTTCATGACGCTGGCCAATACCCCGCTGATACCTGCGATACGGCCATTACCGAGCATGAACACCGCTACAGCCAGGCCGATCAACGCGCCCCCGCCCAGCGATGACCAGGGCGTGAAGTGGGTCCAATCAATGCTCATGCGTATCTCCCGTCGACAAGGCCAACTGCAACGCCCGTGCTACCCGCCTTCGCAGAATCAGGCAGGTTGGCGCTGCAAAACAGGGTAATATACGCCTCACCACCAGCTTTACAGGTCCACCCGTGGAAATTTTCAAAGAGTTCACATTCGAATCGGCTCACCGCCTGCCCCATGTTCCCGAAGGCCACAAATGCGGCCGCCTGCACGGGCATTCATTCAAGGTTGGGCTGCACCTGACGGGCCCGCTCGACCCGCACACCGGCTGGATCCGCGACTTCGCCGAGGTCAAGGCGATCTTCAAGCCTATTTATGACCGGCTGGACCACAACTACCTCAACGACATCCCTGGCCTGGAAAACCCCACCAGTGAGGTGATCGCCAAGTGGATCTGGGAGCAGGTCAAGCCCCTGCTCCCGGAGCTGTCCAAGGTGCGCATTCACGAAACCTGCACCAGTGGCTGCGAATATACCGGCGACTGACGTCAGGCCTGCGGGCGGGGATGCGGGGGCACCGGCACTTCCGTTATCTCCAGGGTCACCAGGCCCCTGACGCCTTTCCAGTCGTTGAGGTAGGCTCGGGTGAAATCCTCGATCCGCCTCACGGTCTTGCCGGAAGGGTTGCACAGGGTGAGGTTGAAGCGGCGCAGCCCAGGGGCCAGGCGCTCAGGGTCCAGCCCGTCCAGTTGCCACAACGGCGCGGTGGGCTGATCCCAGGGGTAAGGGTCTGCGGGCACGCCGTACAGCCCCAGGTAGCCATCGATGTTGCTGTCAAGAACGCGTTCAAGCTGCGGCCATAAACCCAGGGTTCTGCCGGAATACGCCGGGCGGATGTCGTAGACGTACTGCTCGCCGATACGATACACCCCAAACCAGAACCGCTCACACAGCACGCCGTCAGCTTCGGGGTATGCCGGCAGGCGCCCGCACCTGACCCACCCGTCATCACGGTCGCCGCTGTCCACGGTGGTCCACACCGGAACGAAGGTTTTCGACGTATCAGGGTCGACCTGCGCCGCCGCAGCCACCCGCGCCGGGTGCCACCAGCAGCGCGCGTTGAAACACAGGTAAGGTTGGAACTGGTAGTAGCTCATGTCGGTTCATCCCAGGCATCAAAGCCCGGAAGCGTGCCGCAGCACTGCCCGCTTCGGCAGATGGAAATAGCCTACTTCAAGGCGTCGGCAAGAAATGCCGGGGCGATGTAGCGCTGGTAATGCGCTTCGGACAGCAGGAAGAACTCACGGTCGATGGCGTCACGCAGCTGTGGCAACTCCCAGTCCCTGAACTCGGGCAGCAGGGCCATGCCGTAGGCCTCAACATCCCGGATCATGCGCGCCCCCCGGGCGATCAGCTGGTAAGCCCAGCAGTACTCCGACTGCTGCTCGACAAAACGGATGGCGCGCTGCTCCAGTTGCTGGCGCAGCAATGCTTTGTCGAACACCTCCAGTTTGGCCATCATCACCTGAACCAGCAGTTGCTCCAGCCGCAGCCACACGGCGCGCTTTTGCTCGTCGTCATAACCGTTCCAGTTGATGACCTCGTGATGGAAGCGCTTGCAGCCACGGCAGACGGTGTCTCCATACACCGTGGAACACAGGCCGACGCAAGGGGTCTTGATGGACTTGTTGGACATGAAAAACAACGGCTTGAAGGAGGAATACCGGGCCATGTTAGCCCTTTGTCTAACCGGGGTCACCCGTTAAAGTCATGTTCGCCGCCTTACCTTCGGGCATTTTTTACCGTAGAATCATTCGGCCTTTTCGAAGGCAACAATGTCCGTTGGAAGCTGTTTTCAAAGCGTCACGAGCACAGTTGATCCGGCAGAACGGCGTTGGCCCGGGCCCTGCACCCTCAGCAGCCCCTGGCCAGCCCTCATCAGTTTCCCGTTCTGCAGGCGTAAAACTTTGAAAGCAGCTTCTGTAAGGATTCCTTGCGACCCTGGCTGGGCGGCCCAAGAAGCCGTCATTGCGCACGGGTGCACGGAATGCTGGATGAGCGTCCCGGACCCCCTTTAGGGACCACTGATGAGGGAAATAACTGTGCTTGAAGCCTACCGCAAACACATCGAAGAGCGCGCCGCTCTGGGTATCGTGCCCCAGCCGCTGAACGCCGAACAAACTGCAGGCCTGGTTGAGCTGCTGAAAAACCCGCCGGCCGGCGAAGAAGCCTTCCTCGTAGACCTGATCACCAACCGCGTACCGCCAGGGGTAGACGAAGCTGCCTACGTCAAGGCCGCTTTCCTCTCCGCCGTGGCCAAGGGCGAAGCCAAGTCCCCGCTGATCGACCGCAAGCTCGCCACCGAGCTGCTGGGCACCATGCAGGGCGGCTACAACATCGAAACGCTGGTCGCGCTGCTGGATGACGCCGAACTGGGCGCCGTCGCGGCCGAAAAGCTCAAGCACACCTTGCTGATGTTCGATGCCTTCCACGACGTGGCCGAAAAAGCCAAGGCGGGCAACGTTCACGCCAAGGCCGTGCTTGAATCCTGGGCTGCTGGCGAGTGGTTCACCTCGCGCCCTGCCATCGCCGACAAGTACACCCTGACCGTGTTCAAGGTGCCTGGCGAAACCAACACCGACGACCTGTCCCCAGCACCTGATGCCTGGTCGCGCCCTGACATCCCGCTGCACGCCCTGGCCATGCTGAAAATGGCCCGTGACGGCATCGAGCCAGAGCAACCCGGTTCGGTCGGCCCGCTGAAGCAGATCGAAGCGGTACGTGCCAAAGGCTTCCCGGTCGCCTACGTGGGTGACGTGGTCGGTACCGGCTCGTCGCGTAAATCCGCCACCAACTCGGTGCTGTGGTTCTTCGGCGACGACATCCCGTACGTGCCGAACAAGCGCGCCGGTGGCTTCTGCTTCGGCACCAAGATCGCCCCGATCTTCTACAACACCATGGAAGACGCCGGCGCCCTGCCGATCGAATTCGACTGCACCAACCTGGGCATGGGCGACGTCATCGACGTGTACCCGTACAAAGGTGAAGTGCGCCGCCACGACAGCGATGAACTGGTCACCAGTTTCGCACTGAAAACCGAAGTGCTGCTGGATGAAGTCCGCGCTGGGGGCCGTATCCCGCTGATCGTCGGCCGTGGCCTGACCGAGAAAGCCCGCGCCGAATTGGGCCTGGGGGCTTCGGACCTGTTCAAGAAGCCTGAGCAGCCTGCCGATTCCGGCAAAGGCTTCACCCTGGCGCAGAAAATGGTCGGCCGTGCCTGTGGCCTGCCAGAAGGCCAGGGCGTGCGCCCAGGCGCCTACTGCGAGCCGAAGATGACCACCGTCGGTTCCCAGGACACCACGGGCCCGATGACCCGCGACGAGCTGAAAGACCTGGCGTGCCTGGGCTTCTCCGCTGACCTGGTGATGCAGTCGTTCTGCCACACCGCGGCGTATCCGAAGCCGATCGACGTCACCACCCACCACACCCTGCCCGACTTCATCCGCACGCGTGGCGGCGTGTCGCTGCGCCCAGGTGACGGCATCATCCACAGCTGGCTGAACCGCATGCTGATGCCGGACACCGTCGGCACCGGTGGTGACTCGCACACCCGCTTCCCGATCGGCATTTCGTTCCCGGCCGGTTCTGGCCTGGTGGCGTTTGCTGCCGCCACCGGCGTGATGCCGCTGGACATGCCAGAGTCGATCCTGGTGCGCTTCAAGGGCAAACTGCAACCGGGCATCACCCTGCGTGACCTGGTGCATGCCATCCCTTACTACGCCATCCAGAAGGGCCTGCTGACCGTCGAGAAGAAAGGCAAGAAAAACGCCTTCTCCGGCCGCATCCTGGAAATCGAAGGCCTGGACGAACTGACCGTCGAACAGGCGTTCGAGCTGTCCGACGCCTCGGCCGAGCGCTCCGCTGCGGGCTGCACCATCAAGCTGCCGGAAAAGGCCATCGCCGAATACCTGCAGTCCAACATCACCCTGCTGCGCTGGATGATCGGCGAAGGCTACGGCGATGCCCGTACCCTGGAGCGTCGTGCCCAGGCCATGGAAGCGTGGCTGGCCAAGCCTGACCTGCTGTCGGCCGACGCCGATGCCGAGTACGCCGAAATCATCGAAATCGACCTGGCCGACGTGAAAGAGCCTGTGCTCTGCGCACCAAACGACCCGGACGATGCCCGCCTGCTGTCGCAGGTTCAGGGCGAGAAGATCGACGAAGTGTTCATCGGTTCGTGCATGACCAACATCGGCCACTTCCGCGCCGCCGGCAAGCTGCTGGAGAAGGTCAAGGGTGGCATCCCTACCCGTCTGTGGCTGGCCCCGCCAACCAAGATGGACGCCCACCAGCTGACCGAAGAAGGCTACTACGGCATCTACGGCAAAGCTGGCGCGCGCATGGAAATGCCAGGCTGCTCGCTGTGCATGGGTAACCAGGCACGCGTGCAGACCGGTTCGACCGTGGTGTCCACCTCGACCCGTAACTTCCCGAACCGCCTGGGCGACGCGACCAACGTGTACCTGGCATCGGCCGAGCTGGCTGCTGTGGCTTCGATCATCGGCAAGCTGCCGACCGTCGAAGAATACATGCAGTACGCGAAGGACATCGACAGCATGTCTGCCGACGTCTACCGCTACCTGAGCTTCGACCAGATCGCCGAGTTCCGTGAAGCGGCCGCCAACGCCAAGATCCCGGTGGTCCAGGCATAAGGCCAATAGCCAGCGGCCTGCCATAGGCCGCTTGCTGTATAAGAGAGCCCCGGCAGAAATGCCGGGGCTTTTTTGTGTGCGACAGGTCGGTTCTGCGAAGTTAGAAGCTGTCTGCCGGCACCCGCACACTGCCCTCCATCAGAATACGCGCACTGCGGCTCATGATGGCCTTGGTCACCGTCCACTGCCCATCCACCTGGCGTGCTTCAGCGCCCACCCGCAGGGTACCGGAGGGGTGTCCGAAGCGTACAGCGGTGCGCTCGCCGCCGCCTGCAGCCAGGTTGACCAACGTGCCGGGGATGGCGGCCGCCGTACCGATGGCCACGGCGGCGGTGCCCATCATGGCGTGGTGCAGCTTGCCCATCGACAAGGCCCGCACCAGCACGTCGATGTCCGCGGCACCGACCACCTTGCCGCTGGACGCCGTGTAAGAGGCTGACGGGGCCACGAACGCCACCTTGGGGGTGTGTTGGCGCCCGGCCGCCTGGTCAACGTGCTCGATCAGCCCCATGCGCACAGCGCCCCAGGCACGGATGGTTTCGAAACGTTGCAAGGCGTGGGGGTCGCCATTGATCGCGTCCTGCAACTCGGTGCCGGTGTAACCGATTTCGCCAGCCTCAAGGAAAATGGTCGGGATGCCCGCGTTGATCAAGGTAGCCTTGAACGTGCCAACACCCGGTACATCGAGGTCGTCCACCAGGTTACCGGTGGGAAACATGGCGCCGCCTGCGCCCTCCTCGTCGGCCGCCGGGTCCAGGAACTCCAGTTGCACTTCGGCGGCAGGGAAGGTAACCCCGTCCAGTTCGAAGTCGCCGGTTTCCTGCACCTCACCCTCGCTGATCGGCACGTGGGCGATGATGGTCTTGCCGATGTTGGCCTGCCAGATGCGCACTGTGGCAACGCCGCTGCGCGGGATACGGCTCGGGTCGACCAGGCCGCTTGCGATGGCGAACGAGCCGACCGCAGCCGACAGGTTGCCGCAGTTGCCGCTCCAGTCGACGAAGGGTCTATCGATACTGACCTGGCCGAACAGGTAGTCCACGTCGTGCGCGGGCCGGGTGCTCGGCGAGACAATAACGGCCTTGCTGGTGCTCGACGTCGCGCCGCCCATGCCGTCGATCTGCTTGGCGTAGGGGTCTGGGCTGCCGATCACCCGCAGCAGAAACGCGTCACGGGCAGGGCCCGGGGCCTGCGCCCGTTCGGGCAGGTCTTGCAGGCGGAAGAACACGCCTTTGCTGGTGCCGCCACGCATATAGGTAGCCGGTATCTTGATCTGGGGAGCGTGTGCCATGGTCTGAGGCATCCTGGTGATTCGGGTCCAAGGGCCGCCAGGCGGCCCCGTTTCATTCAGGCGGTGGCTTCGAGGAAGTCCTGGGCAAAACGCTGAAGCACCCCGCCTGCCTCGTAGATCGACACTTCCTCCGCAGTGTCCAGGCGGCAGGTGACAGGCACCTCCAGGCGCTCGCCGTTGGCGCGAGTGATCACCAGCGTCAGCGTGGCCCGCGGTGTACGTGCCCCCACGACGTCGTAGGTTTCGCTGCCATCCAGGCCCAGGGTGTTGCGGTCGGTGCCTGGTTTGAATTCCAGCGGCAGTACCCCCATGCCCACCAGGTTGGTGCGGTGGATGCGCTCGAAGCCTTCGGCGGCGATCGCCTCGACGCCGGCCAGGCGCACGCCCTTGGCGGCCCAGTCACGGGAAGAGCCCTGCCCGTAATCGGCACCGGCGACGATGATCAGCGGCTGCTTGCGCTGCATGTAGGCCTCGATGGCCTCCCACATGCGGGTCACTTTGCCTTCCGGCTCCAGCCGCGCCAGCGAGCCCTGCCTTACGCTGCCATCGTCGTTGCGCACCATCTCGTTGAACAGTTTGGGGTTGGCGAACGTGGCACGCTGGGCTGTCAGGTGGTCACCACGGTGGGTGGCGTAGGAGTTGAAGTCCTCTTCCGGCAGGCCCATTTTGGCCAGGTACTCGCCTGCTGCGCTGTCCAGCATGATGGCGTTGGAGGGCGACAGGTGATCGGTGGTGATGTTGTCCGGCAGCACAGCCAGCGGGCGCATGCCCCGCAGGGTCCGCTCACCCGCCAGGGCGCCTTCCCAGTAGGGGGGGCGGCGGATGTAGGTGCTCATCGGGCGCCATTCATACAGCGGCGCCACCTTCGGCCCGCGATCCTCCTCGATGGCGAACATCGGAATGTAGACCTTGCGGAACTGCTCTGGCTTGACCGCAGCGCGGACCACGGCATCGATTTCTTCATCGCTTGGCCAGATGTCCTTGAGGCGGATCTCTTGCCCGTCGACCACGCCGAGTACATCCTTTTCGATGTCGAAGCGGATGGTACCGGCAATGGCGTAGGCCACCACCAGCGGCGGCGACGCCAGAAACGCCTGTTTGGCATAGGGGTGGATGCGCCCGTCGAAGTTGCGGTTACCCGACAGCACGGCAGTGGCGTACAGATCGCGGTCGATGATCTCTTGCTGGATCACCGGGTCCAGCGCGCCAGACATGCCGTTGCAGGTGGTGCAGGCAAACGCCACGATGCCAAAGCCGAGCTGCTCCAGCTCCTTCTCCAACCCAGCCTCCTCCAGGTACAACTGCACAGCCTTGGAGCCCGGTGCGAGCGAGGACTTGACCCACGGCTTGCGAGACAGGCCCAGCCTGTTGGCATTGCGCGCCAGCAGGCCGGCAGCGATCACGTTGCGCGGGTTGCTGGTGTTGGTGCAGCTGGTAATGGCCGCGATAATCACAGCGCCATCAGGCATCTGCCCCGGCACCTGCTCCCACGCGCCCGCGATACCCTTGGCCGCGAGATCGCGGGTAGCGACCCTGGCATGGGGGTTGGAAGGGCCGGCCATGTTGCGCTCCACGCTGGACAAGTCGAAGGTCAACGTACGCTCATACTCGGCCCCTGCCAGCCTGTCTGCCCATAGGCCGGTGACCTTGGCGTAGGTTTCCACCAGGCGAACCTGCTGGTCGTCCCGCCCGGTCAGGCGCAGGTAGTCGATGGTCTGCTGGTCAATGGCAAACATCGCCGCCGTGGCGCCGTATTCGGGGGCCATGTTGGAGATGGTGGCGCGGTCGCCCAATGTCAGGGCGCTGGCGCCCTCCCCGTGAAATTCGAGGTAGGCACCTACTACTTTCTGCTTGCGCAGAAACTCGGTCAGGGCCAGCACCAGGTCAGTGGCGGTAATGCCCGGGGCCAGCTTGCCGGTGAGCTGCACACCCACGATCTCCGGCAGGCGCATCCACGAGGCGCGGCCCAGCATCACGTTTTCCGCCTCGAGGCCACCCACACCGATGGCGATCACACCCAAGGCGTCGACATGGGGGGTGTGGCTGTCGGTACCGACGCAGGTATCCGGGTAGGCGACGCCATGGTCACTGTGTACCACCGGCGACATCTTCTCCAGGTTGATCTGGTGCATGATGCCGTTGCCGGGCTGGATAACGTCTACGTTCTTGAACGCTTTCTTGGTCCAGTTGATGAAATGGAAGCGGTCCTCGTTGCGCCGGTCCTCGATGGCGCGGTTCTTGTCGAAGGCCTGGGGGTCGTAGCCGCCGCACTCCACGGCCAGGGAGTGGTCGACGATCAGTTGCACCGGCACCACCGGGTTGACCTGCGCCGGGTCGCCGCCTTTGTCGGCAATGGCGTCGCGCAGGCCGGCCAGGTCGACCAGCGCCGTCTGGCCGAGGATGTCGTGGCACACCACGCGTGCGGGGAACCACGGGAAATCCAGGTCGCGCTGACGCTCGATCAGCTGCCCCAGCGAGGCGTCCAGGTGGGCAGGGTCACAGCGGCGCACCAGGTTTTCGGCCAGCACGCGGGAGGTATAGGGCAGGCCGTCGTAGGCGCCGGGCTTGATCGCCTCGACGGCTGCGCGGGCATCGAAATAATCCAGGTCGGTACCTGGCAGGGCTTTGCGGTAGGCAGTGTTCATATCGTTATCAGGCTCGCTCACGGATAGCGTTCAAACTGATTGTGCAAGCAACCCACGCTCCTTGTGGGAGCAGGTTCACCCGCGAAGCAGGCAACCCGGTGATGGCACCGGCTTCGCCGGTGTTCGCGGCTGAAGCCGCTCCCACAGGCCCCTGCTGAATCAACAGGTTATGTGCGGCTCTACAGGCCAGGCTCCATCACCGCTGCTCAATCGCCATAAATGGCCGCTGCTCCACGCCCACGTACTCGGCGCTTGGGCGGATGATGCGGTTGTTGGCGCGCTGCTCGAATACATGCGCGGCCCAACCTGTGAGGCGTGAGCAGACGAAGATGGGCGTGAACAGCTTGGTCGGAATGCCCATGAAGTGGTACGCCGACGCATGGTAAAAGTCGGCGTTGGGGAACAGGCGCTTCTGCTCCCACATGGTCTTGTCGATGGCCTCGGAAACCGGGTACAGCACCGTATCCCCCACTTCATCGGCCAGCTGCTTCGCCCAGCCCTTGATCACCTCGTTGCGCGGGTCGGACTCCTTGTAGATGGCATGGCCAAAGCCCATGATCTTGTCCTTGCGCTCAAGCATGCGCAGCAACTCGGTCGTGGCCTCCTGCGGGCTCTGGAAGCGCTCGATGAGCTCCATGGCCGCCTCGTTGGCACCACCGTGCAGCGGGCCGCGCAATGCGCCGATGGCGGCCGTGATGCACGAATACAGGTCGGACAGCGTCGAGGCGCATACCCGGGCGGTGAAGGTGGAGGCGTTGAACTCGTGTTCCGCGTAAAGGATGAGTGAAACGTTCATCACCTTCACATGCAGCGCACTGGGTTTCTTGCCGTGCAGCAGGTGCAGGAAATGGCCACCCAGGGTGTCTTCGTCACTGTGGCAGTCGATGCGCACGCCATGGTGGCTGTAGCGGTACCAGTAGCACATCACCGCAGGGAACAGCGCCAGCAGGCGGTCGGTCTTCTCGACCTGGGCGTCGAAGGTGAGCTCGGGCTCCAGCGTGCCGAGCATCGAACAGCCCGTACGCATCACATCCATGGGGTGAGTGTCACGCGGGATGCGCTCGAGCACCTCCTTCAAGACCTGGGGCAGCTCACGCAGCCCTTTCAGCTTGTGCTTGTAGTCGGCAAGTTCGGCCTGGCTGGGCAGCTCGCCGTACAGCAGCAGGTAGGCAACTTCCTCGAACTCGGCACCGGCAGCCAGTTCGCGCACGTCGTACCCACGGTAGGTCAGCCCGGCACCGGCCTGGCCCACGGTCGACAGCGCGGTCTGGCCGGCCACCTGCCCGCGCAGGCCAGCGCCACTGAGTACTTTTGCTTCGGCCATGGTGTTTCTCCTTTCTTGAATTTGTTATGGGAATGCTGTTTGGCTAATGGGTTTGGCTGAGGCCTTTATCGCGAGCTTTGCTCGCTCCTACAAGGACGGGGGGTCAGGCCTTTTTCTGGGCAAACAGGGCGTCCAGGCTTTGCTCGAACGCGTGGTAGCCGATGGCATCGTAAAGCTCCATGCGGGTCTGCATGGTGTCGACCACGTTCTTTTGCGTGCCGTCGCGGCGCAGGGCCGTGTAGACGTTTTCAGCCGCCTTGTTCATGGCGCGGAATGCCGACAGCGGGTAGAGCACCAGCGACACGCCGACCGAACCCAGTTCATCGGTGGTGTACAACGGCGTGGCGCCGAATTCGGTGATGTTGGCCAGGATCGGCGCCTTTACCCGGTCGGCGAACGTCCGGTACATCGACAACTCGGTGATGGCCTCGGGGAACACCATGTCGGCGCCGGCTTCGACACAGGCGGCAGCCCGGTCCAGCGCGGCGTTCAGGCCCTCGACAGCCAGCGCGTCGGTGCGCGCCATGATCACAAAACTGTCATCGGTGCGGGCATCGACGGCCGCCTTGATGCGGTCGACCATTTCCTGCTGGCTGACGATTTCCTTGTTGGGCCGATGCCCGCAGCGCTTGGCACCCACCTGGTCTTCGATGTGAATGGCGGCAGCGCCAAACTTGCTCATCGAGCGCACGGTGCGGGCCACATTGAAGGCCGATGCGCCGAACCCGGTGTCCACGTCTACCAGCAAGGGCAGGTCGCACACGTCGGTGATGCGGCGTACATCCGTGAGCACGTCATCGAGGTTGCTGATGCCCAGGTCCGGCAGGCCGAGCGACCCGGCAGCCACGCCACCACCGGACAGGTAGATGGCCTTGAAACCGGCGCGTTTGGCCAGCAGTGCGTGGTTGGCATTTATGGTGCCGACCACCTGCAGCGGCTGCTCGGCGGCAACGGCTTCGCGGAAACGCTGGCCGGGTGTGCTCTTCACGGTCATTTCTCACCTCTTGGGCTGTCAGTGCGGGCGTCCAGGTAGTGGCGCTCGATGTTGCGCTTGGAGGCGCCGATGTGGCGGCGCATCAGGAGTTCGGCCAGCTCGCCATCACGCTCGGCAATGGCATCGAGAATACGGTGGTGCTCGGCAAATGCCTGGCGCGGGCGGTTAGGCGTGGCGGAGAACTGGATGCGGTACATGCGCACCAGCTGGTACAGCTCGCCACACAGCATCTTGACCAAGGTCTGGTTGCCGCTGCCCTGAATGATTCGGTAGTGGAAATCGTAATCACCCTCCTGCTGGTAATACCCCACACCCGCCTGGAAGGCTGCATCTCGCTCATGGGTGTCCAGCACCCGGCGCAGTTCTTCGATGTCGGCCACACTCATGCGCTCCGCCGCCAGCCGGCACGCCATGCCTTCGAGCGACTCACGGATCTCGTACAGCTCGATCAGTTCGGCATGGTTGAGCGACACCACCCGCGCGCCCACATGGGGTATGCGCACCAGCAGGCGCTGCCCCTCGAGGCGGTGGATGGCCTCGCGCAGGGGCCCACGGCTGATGCCATAGGTGCGGGCCAGCTCAGGCTCGGAAATCTTGCTGCCAGGGGCAATGTCGCCTTTGACGATGGCTGCCTGTATGCGCCGAAACACATGCTCGGACAGGGTTTCCGATTCGTCCATTAGGGCCGGGCCAACGGCGGAGAGGTCCTGCATATTGTCGACACCTTGTTTAATCCATACGATGAAATTAGCCAAAAAGGCATGTTCAGTCAAAGGCTAAATATGGATTGTTGACAATTATGCTGACCAGAACTTCTCCTGCCCTGTTGCTGTCAGATCGCGCACCGCTGGCGTCAATACGTCGGCGTGATAGAATGCCGCGCCTCCGATGGAGTATGGATAGCCTGACTGCCAACGCCGTACGCGTGTTGACAGTTAAACGAGGAAGCTTGTGCAGCAGTTGCCAGTCGCCTTACCCCGAAACTTGCACAATACCGCGCCAGGACTATGAGACTTACACCTGCTTTATTACTGCTTTGCCTCACCCTGCTGCCGGCCCTTGGCCAGGCGGCGGGCAAGACCGTGTATGGGCTCAATGAGTACGCACGCCTGGGTGACCTTGACCTGGAGGTGGCGGCCAAGCTCGACACCGGTGCCAAGACCGCCTCGCTCAGCGCCCGCGACATCAAACGCTTCAAACGCAACGGCGAAAGCTGGGTGCGCTTCTACCTGGCCATCGACGCCGCCCACTCTCACCCCATCGAACGCCCGTTGGCGCGGGTGAGCAAGATCAAGCGCCGTGCCAGCGACTACGACGCTGACTCCGGCAAGGCCTATACCGCGCGGCCGGTCATCGAGCTCGATATCTGCATGGGCCAGGCCCGGCGCACCATCGAAGTCAACCTCACTGACCGCAGCGCCTTCCAGTTCCCGCTGCTGATCGGCTCTGAAGCACTGAAACACTTCGACGCACTGGTCGACCCCAGCCTTAAATATGCGGCCGGCAAACCTGCCTGTGCCACCGACGCTCCCAAAGCAGAGTAACCCCGATGCGCTCTCTTACCCTCCACCTGAAAGTCCTGATCACCGTACTGGTGCTTCTGGGCGTAGCCGTCACGGCCTATCAGATCCTGGTGCTCGGCATCCCGGTCACCGAGGATGAAACCGACGACCTGTGGAACATCGACGCCAAGATCGAATTCGTCGCCAGCACCAAGGACCCGGTCAAGGTGCAGATGTTCGTACCGCCACTGAACCGCGACTACGTTAGCCTCAACGAGAGCTTCATCTCCAACAACTATGGGGTCAGCGTCAACCGCGCCGACGGTAACCGCAAGGTCACCTGGTCGGCCCGCCGCGCCAGCGGCAACCAGACACTGTACTACCGCCTGGTGCTGACCAAGCGCTACAGCACCGAAAAAGCCAAGATCAAGGGCCCGACCTTCCGTGACAGCCTGGCGGTGGACGGCCCCGAGAAGATCGCCGCAGAAGCGCTGATGGCGCCGATTCGCCAGCATTCGGCCGATGTGGAAACCTTTGTCGGCGAGACCATCAAGCGGGTCAACAACCTCAACGACGACAACGTCAAGCTGCTGCTGGCCGGCGATACCTCGTCCCTGAAAAAGGCCCAGGTGATCGACCTGCTGCTGTCCATCGCCCACGTGCCGATGGAAAGAGTGCACACCATCCGCCTGGTGGCAGACACCCCGCAAACCCCTGAGCTGTGGCTGCGCAGCTTCAATGGCAACGACTGGCTGTACTTCAACCCCGATACCGGCGAACAGGGCCTGCCAAGCGACCGCCTGCTGTGGTGGACCGGTGACGACAACCTGATCACCGTCGATGGCGGCAAGAAAGCCAACGTCACCTTCAGCATGAACAACAGCGAGATGAACGCCATCCGCCTGGCCAAGCTGACCGACGAGAACACCGACGCCGACTTCCTCGAGTACTCGCTGTACGGCTTGCCGCTGCAGACCCAGCAAACCTTCATGATCATGGTGATGATCCCGATTGGCGTGCTGGTGATCCTGATCCTGCGCAACCTGATCGGCATCCAGACCCTGGGCACCTTCACCCCCGTGCTGATCGCCCTGGCCTTCCGCGAGACCCAGCTGGGCTTCGGTATCGTGCTGTTCACGGTGATTACCGCGCTTGGCCTGTCACTGCGCTCCTACCTGGAACACCTGAAGCTGCAGATGCTGCCGCGGTTGTCGGTGGTGCTTACCTTCGTGGTGGTACTGATTGCCGCCATCAGCCTGTTCAGCCACAAGCTGGGCCTGGAGCGTGGCCTGTCGGTAGCACTGTTCCCCATGGTGATCCTGACCATGACCATCGAGCGCCTGTCCATCACCTGGGAGGAACGTGGGGGCGGCCATGCCATGAAGGTGGCCATCGGCACGCTGTTCGCAGCCTCCCTCGCACACCTGCTGATGATGGTGCCGGAGCTGGTGTACTTCGTCTTCACCTTCCCGGCAGTGCTGCTGATTCTGGTGGGCTTCATGCTCGCGATGGGCCGCTACCGCGGCTACCGCCTGACCGAGCTGGTGCGCTTCAAGGCATTTTTGAAGAAGGCTGACGCCTGATGTTTGGCCTGATCAAGACGTGGAAAGCCCTGGAGGCCCGGGGCATCATGGGTATCAACCGGCGCAACGCGGACTACGTGTTGAAGTACAACAAGCGCCACCTGTACCCGATCGTCGACGACAAGATCATCACCAAGGAGCGCGCACTGGCTGCCGGCATTCATGTGCCGGAAATGTACGGCGTGATCGAGACGGAAAAAGAGATCGAAAAGCTCGACCAGATCATTGGCGGGCGCAATGACTTCGTCATCAAGCCGGCGCAAGGCGCTGGCGGTGACGGCATCATGGTGATCGCCGACCGCTTCGAGGACCGCTACCGCACAGTGTCGGGCAAGATCATCAGCCACGAGGAAATCGAACACCAGATTTCCAGCATCCTCACCGGCCTGTACTCGCTGGGCGGGCACCGTGACCGGGCACTGATCGAATACCGGGTCACGCCCGACCAGATCTTCAAAAGCATCAGCTACGAAGGTGTACCGGACATCCGCATCATCGTGCTGATGGGCTACCCGGTCATGGCCATGTTGCGCCTGCCCACCCGCCAGTCGGGCGGCAAGGCCAACCTGCACCAAGGCGCCATCGGCGTGGGTGTAGACCTGGCCACCGGCGTGACCCTGCGCGGTACCTGGTTGAACAACATCATCAGCAAGCACCCGGACACCACCAACTCGGTGGATGGCGTGCAACTGCCCACCTGGGACGGCTTCATGAAGCTTGCAGCAGGCTGCTACGAGCTGTGCGGGCTGGGCTACATCGGCGTGGACATGGTGCTGGACCAGGAAAAGGGGCCGCTGATTCTGGAACTGAACGCCCGCCCGGGGCTGAACATCCAGATCGCCAACGACTGCGGCCTGACCCAGCGTACCCATGCCATCGAAGCCCACCTGGAAGCGCTGGCCAAGGAAGGTATCACTGAAGATGCCGAGCAACGCGTCCGGGTCGCACAGGGGCTGTTCGGGCACGTGCCCGGCCATTGATCGGGTGGGGCTGCCCTGCAGCCCCTTCCTTCACGTGGCATTGGGTGCGGGGGAATGTAAAGCCCGGTGCTAGGCGCAGTTCCTGCAGCGGTCTACAATTGCCCCCTCGCTTTTACATCGCCGTCCACACTGATGCCGACCTGTACGCTTTACCCCCTGCCCTACCAAGCCGACCCCGCCACTTTTTTTGCCCGCCTGCGCCAGGCGCCCGGGGCGATTCTGCTGGACAGCGCACGCCCTGCCGCCGACCGTGGCCGGTTCGACCTGCTCAGCGCCTGGCCTGTGCAGCAGCTTCACGCACGGCCTGGCGAAGACGGCCGCGCGTTTCTGCACCGTTTGCGCGACAGCCTGGCGCAGCTTGGCACTGCACAGTTGCCAGCAGGCAGCGAGCTGCCGTTCGCCGGCGGCCTGATCGGCTACCTGAGCTACGACTTCGGTCGCCGGCTGGAGCAACTGCCCAGCCAGGCGGTGGATGACCTCGGCCTGCCGGATGCACAGTTGGGGCTGTATGCCTGGGCAATGGTCACCGACCATGTGCAGGGCACCACCCAGTTGGTGTTTCACCCAAGCCTGGCTGCTGACGAGCGTGACCGCCTGGTGAGCCTGTTCAGCAGCTCAGCGCCTGGTGCATCAGGCCCTTTCAAACTGCTCGCGCCCATGGCCGGCGACCTGCAGCCGGCACAGTACCAGGCCGCATTCGACCAGGTGCAGCGCTACATTCAGGCCGGTGACTGCTACCAGATCAACCTCACCCAACGCTTTCGCGCACCTTGCCAGGGCGACCCCTGGCACGCCTACCAGGCACTGCGTCGGGCCTGCCCCACACCGTTTTCCGGCTACCAGCAACTGGCCGACGGCAGTGCCCTGCTGAGCTTTTCGCCAGAGCGGTTCGTCCGGGTCAGCCAGGGCCAGGTAGAAACCCGGCCCATCAAGGGCACCCGGCCACGCGGCAGCAACCCGGCAGAAGACGCGCGCAATGCCGAAGAACTGCTGCACAGCCTCAAGGACCGCTCCGAGAACCTGATGATCGTCGACCTGCTGCGCAATGACCTCGGGCGCACCTGCCAGATCGGCTCGGTCAGCGTGCCGGAGCTGTTCAGCCTGGAAAGCTACCCGAACGTGCATCACCTGGTCAGCAGCGTCATCGGCACACTGGCTGACGGCAGGGATGCACTGGACCTGATCGGCGACAGCTTCCCGGGCGGGTCCATTACCGGCGCACCCAAAATCCGCGCCATGCAGATCATCGACGAGCTGGAGCCCACCCGCCGCGCCCTGTACTGCGGGTCTTTGCTGTATGTAGATGTGCGCGGCGAAATGGACAGCTCCATCGCCATCCGCAGCCTGCTGGTCAAGGACGGGCACGTCAGCTGCTGGGGCGGCGGTGCCGTGGTCGCCGATTCGCAATGGCAAGCTGAATACGAAGAGTCGATCGCCAAGGTACGCGTGCTGATGCAGGCCTTGCAGGCGCTGTAGAGCCGTCTGCCCCGTATTTTTTTGTTACCATCACCCCATTACGAGCGCACAGCGCCACAGCCAAGATGGAAACCGCCTGATGAGCCAACCCTTCGACGTCGCTGCCCTGGCCGCGGCCTATGCCAACAAGTCCCCGCAGGACATCCTCAAGCTTGCCTTCGAGCATTTCGGTGATGACCTGTGGATTTCGTTCAGCGGCGCCGAGGACGTGGTGCTGGTAGACATGGCCTGGAAGCTGAACAAGCAGGTCAGGGTGTTCAGCCTGGACACCGGCCGCCTGCACCCGGAAACCTACCGCTTTATCGACCAGGTGCGCGAGCAGTACAAGCTGCCGATCGAAATCCTCAGCCCGGACCGCAACACGCTCGACCCTTTCGTCAAAGACAAAGGCCTGTTCAGCTTCTACCGCGACGGGCACGGTGAGTGCTGCGGCATCCGCAAGATCGAGCCGCTGCGCCGCAAGCTGGCCACGGTCAGCGCCTGGGCCACTGGCCAGCGACGTGACCAGAGCCCCGGCACCCGCAGCCAGGTGGCAGCCCTGGAAATCGACAGCGGCTTTTCGACCCCGGAACGCACCCTGTACAAATTCAACCCACTGGCGCAGATGACCAGCGAGGAAGTGTGGGGCTACATCCGCATGCTGGAACTGCCCTACAACAGCTTGCACGAGCGCGGCTTCATCAGCATCGGCTGCGAGCCCTGCACACGCCCGGTGCTGCCTAACCAGCATGAGCGCGAAGGGCGCTGGTGGTGGGAGGAGTCCACCCAGAAGGAATGCGGCCTGCACGCTGGCAATCTGATCACCAAGGCCTGAAACCCATCACGGCCAGCTGCACGGCGCTGGCCGGCAGCTGGCCGCTACCCGTGGCACTCAGTGCACAGGCAGTTCGACGCCTTCGAACAGGGCTTCGAGCTCCTGCTTGTTGTGGCACTGAATAGCCTTGGCCATCACTTCACGGGTGAGGTGCGGGGCGAATTTCTCGATGAAATCGCACATGAAGCCGCGCAGGAACGTGCCTCGGCGGAAGCCGATCTTGGTGATGCTAGCTTCGAACAGCTCACTGGCATCCAGGGCGACCAGGTCACTGTCGAGCTTGGCGTCCACCGCCATGCCGGCGACGATGCCCACACCCAGGCCAAGGCGCACATAGGTCTTTATCACGTCGGCATCCGCCGCGGTGAAAACCACTTTCGGGGTGAGGCCGCGGTGGTTGAAGGCCTCGTCCAGCTTGGAACGCCCAGTGAAGCCGAACACGTAGGTAACGATCGGGTACTCGGCCACGGCCTCTAGGGTGAGCTTAGGCAGCTTGGCCAACGGGTGGCCCTGGGGCACCACTACACAGCGGTTCCACTTGTAGCACGGCATCATGATCAGGTCGCCGAACAGCTCCAACGCTTCGGTGGCGATGGCAAAATCGACCGTGCCGTCAGCCGCCATTTCGGCAATCTGCATCGGCGAGCCCTGGTGCATGTGCAGCGAAACTTCCGGGTATTGCTTGATGAAGCTGCTGATTACGGGCGGCAACGCATAGCGGGCCTGAGTGTGGGTGGTGGCGATAGACAGCGTGCCCTTCTTCTCGTTGGAGAATTCCTGGGCAATCTGCTTGATGCTTTCAACCTTGCGCAGGATCTCCCCGGCGGTGTTGATGATGCGCTCACCTGCAGGGGTGACGCGGGTAAGGTGCTTGCCGCTGCGTGCGAACACTTCGACGCCCAGCTCATCTTCGAGCAGGCGGATCTGCTTGCTGATACCTGGCTGGGAGGTGTACAGGCTCTGGGCTGTCGCGGAGACGTTGAGGTCATGGTGCGCCACTTCCCAGATGTAGCGCAGTTGTTGAAGCTTCATAGGTTTCCCTCGGTTCAGCGATGAGTCAGCGGCAGCGGGCAGCGACGATATATAACTATATTAGTGGTTATTGAAATAAATCTAGAACTATTTTGTTACATGCCGAGGGAAGCGCCTTACACACAGCTTCACGCTTTCCTACGACCTAGATGCTGCGACAGCGGCACCATGTAGACCGGCACCGGGGACAGCTGCAACAGCCTCACCGCTGTTCTGCCCAGGGGCACGTCAACCCCCGCGCCGGCGCTATGGCTGCCAAATATCAGCAGGTCGACGCTAAGCCGCTGCGCCTGGTCGAGGATGACCTGCGCAGGGTCCCCCTGGCGAACGCGCACCGCCTTGAGCACGGCAAGGTCGGCGTCTTCACCCAGCTCATCACGCAGGTTTTCCAGCACACGCTGTTCGATGTTGGCCATCACCGTGCTTACCCCCTGACTGTGCAATTGATCGAGAGTCTGCTCGTCCAGGTAGCTCTGCAACAGGGATTCGGCGAACTGGCCCATGGGCTCGACGGCGTGTATCACATACAACTCGGCCGAAAATGTGCGCGCCAGGGCCAGCGCATGCTGCATCACGAAAGGCGCATAAACACCGAGGTCGGTGGCATACAGCATGGAACGGATCATTCGACCTCCTCGACTGCCGCGGCGGCAGAGCAAGCTAGAGCTTAGCAGCGCGCCGCACACCCGCCTGGCCATCCGACGCGCCCGCATCCGCCCAGGCCTCAGCGGCTGGCGCGGGCACCCAGGAAGGCCAGCGCCTGGTGGAGCGTCTGCATGCGGGGCAAGCTGCAGCCGGCCGCTTGAGCGCGGGCCAGGGGCTCGGCATAGATGGCCTGCAGTTCGAGGGGGCGGCCGTGGGTGTGGTCGTGGTACATGCTGGGCCAGTAATCGGGCATGCCTTCCGTCACTTCGAACAACTGCTGGGCGTAGCCTTCAGGCAGCACATGGCCACAGGCCGCCGCGCCCTGCACCACCTCATCCATCAGCGCCCACACCAGCGCACGGCTGCTACTGTCGGCCATCAACAACCCGGTACTGGCACCCAGCAGCACGGAAAGCCCGTTGTAGGGCACGTTCCACACCAGTTTCTGCCAACGCGCTTGCGCCAGGTCGGGCATGGCCTGCGAGGCCACGCCTGCAGCCCTGAACAAACCCGCGCCCTGCTCGACCAGTTGCGCCCCGCCGTCGGCGGCCGGGCCGCTGTGATAACCGAGGTTGACGGTACCCAGCGCCTGATGGCAAATCACCCCGGGCGCCTGGCGATTCACGCAGATGAAGCACAGCCCGCCCAGCAGGTGCATGTCGGGGCGTAATGCCGGGCGCAGTTGCTCCTCGACCCCCAGGCCGTTCTGCAGCAGCACGACCTTTGCGCCTGGCACTGCGGCCTGCACGATCAACGGTGCCAGTTGGTGGTTGCTGGTAGCCTTGGCGCCAATCAGCAACCAGTCGCACGCAGGCATCTGGGTGACCGAGGCATAGCATTGGGCGTTCAGATGCAAGGCACCGTGAACGGCGCTTTCCACGGCAAGCCCGCGCTCGCGCACCGCCTCGTACTCGCTGCGCAGCAGGAAGTGCACATCAAAGCCTGCCCGGGCCAGCATCAGCCCGTAAAAGCCGCCAATCGCGCCACTGCCGATGATGCCGATGCGTGGGTTGGTTGTGCGCATGCCGCCCTCCTTGTGGATGTGAGGCTACTTTGTACACCGGATTGACCCATTCAGGTGGGGTAATCCCCATTGTGGCGCCAACGCTAACGCGCTAAGGTTCGGCTCCCCGCTGCGATTATTCTTGCTGCTGGGCCGCACGGGGACTGTTGGCGGCCGGCACCCGTGACCTGACGAGTAACACGATGGCTGATTTACCAATCGATGACTTGAACGTTGCCTCCAACGACACGCTGATCACCCCTGATCAGCTCAAGAAGGAAATCCCCCTCAGCACCAAGGCCCTGCAGACCGTTACAGCAGGTCGCGAAGTGGTGCGCAATATTCTGGATGGCAAGGACCACCGCCTGTTCGTTGTGGTTGGGCCGTGCTCCATTCACGACATCAAGGCAGCCCACGAATACGCCGAGCGCCTCAAGGTGCTGGCCGAGGAAGTGTCCGACACGCTGTACCTGGTCATGCGTGTGTATTTCGAGAAGCCGCGCACAACGGTCGGCTGGAAAGGCCTGATCAACGACCCCTACCTGGATGACTCATTCAAGATTCAGGATGGCCTGCACATTGGTCGCAAATTGCTGCTGGACCTGGCGGAGATGGGGCTGCCTACCGCTACCGAGGCACTGGACCCGATTTCGCCGCAGTACCTGCAAGACCTGATCAGCTGGTCCGCCATCGGCGCCCGCACCACGGAATCTCAAACCCACCGTGAAATGGCGTCGGGCCTGTCCTCGGCCGTTGGCTTCAAGAACGGTACCGATGGCGGCCTTACCGTGGCCATCAATGCCTTGCAATCGGTGTCCAAGCCTCACCGCTTTCTTGGCATCAACCAGGAAGGCGGCGTGTCCATCGTCACCACCAAGGGGAACCCGTACGGTCATGTGGTGCTGCGGGGCGGTAACGGCAAGCCCAACTATGATTCGGTCAGCGTCGCGCTTTGCGAACAGGACCTGGCCAAGGCCAAGATCAAGCCCAACATCATGGTTGATTGCAGCCACGCCAACTCCAACAAAGACCCGGCACTGCAACCGCTGGTGATGGAGAACGTGGCCAACCAGATTCTCGAGGGCAACCAGTCCATCATCGGGCTGATGGTTGAAAGCCATTTGAACTGGGGCTGCCAGTCCATTCCGAAGAATCTGGCCCAGTTGCAATACGGGGTGTCGGTCACCGACGCCTGCATCGACTGGTCGGCAACCGAGAAAACACTGCGCAGCATGCGCGCCAAGCTCAAGGATGTGCTGCCACAGCGCAAGCGCGGCTGATCAGCACCTCGCTCAGCCTGACAGGTCGGTATGAATGTCAGGCTTTGCTGGAATGACGCTGCTGGCGTTCCATGTACCGCTCTACATACGAGCAGGACGGGATGACCGTGTACCCCATCTGCTCGGCGTACGCCAGGGCCTGCTCGGTCAAGGCTGCAGCGATACCCCGGCCCCGCAGAGCGTTGGGCACAAAGGTGCGGTAGATGTCGAGGGTCTGCTTGCCCAGGTCCATGTACGTCAGGTAGGCACGATGACCGTCCACACTGGTCTCGAACTGATGACCGGCCTGGTCATGGTGGATGGTCAGCGCTTCACTCATCACTACTCCTCGCAGGTCTTCCTGGCAGACCTTTTCGCCTTACAGCGGGTGGTTCATCCGGCGCACTATGCAGTACGCCGCCTCTTGGCTTTCGACCGATCCGCACAGCAGTGCGTTCGTTCGGATCTGTAGCACTCACAAGATAGTAGGCGCCCTACTAGGGGTTGCTCAAGGTGCGCAGCCATGAAAGGGCAAACTCTGCTGTCGCAACTGTGGGTGGCTGCAAGCAATTGCTGTCGGATGTTGTAGGACTAAGACGTCCCATGACAGTGCAAGTCACTATTGGTTCCACAAAAAAGTACAGGTACTACAACCGCTTGCGATTACTGCACCTTTTTGTTTCACGCCTACCTTGCGCCTCTTTCTAGCGCGCAGCAGCGGGCTGTTTTTTTTTGCAGTTCTTGCGCTCTGTCAGTTTACTTACTACAAGTAATGGGTACTATGTACGCCGGCCAGTTTCTCTTTTCTGAGAGATGGCTATTTAATAGAAAGTCCTTGAAGGGGAACACGATGAACAACGTTCTGAAATTCTCTGCTCTGGCTCTGGCCGCAGTTCTGGCTACCGGTTGCAGCAGCGTCTCCAAAGAAACCGAAGCTCGTCTGACTGCGACTGAAGACGCAGCAGCTCGTGCTCAAGCTCGTGCCGATGAAGCCTACCGTAAGGCTGACGACGCACTGGCAGCCGCTCAGAAGGCTCAGCAGACCGCTGACGAAGCCAACGAGCGCGCACTGCGTATGCTGGACAAAGCCAGCCGCAAGTAATAATCCTCACGGATTGTTATCGAGCCGATCCACCTGTGGGTCGGCTTTTTTGTTGCCCGCAATAAAGCAGTCGAGCTCATACAAAAAGGCCTGCACGATGGCAGGCCCTGTCACACAGTAGGCGAGGCTACTGCAGCTCAGCCGGAATAGTGGATGCCATCGGCGCATCGCCAGGGCCATTGGCCGGCACGGCAATTTCGACCGGCATGCCATCCTCGGCAGCCACCACGTCACGCACCATGTCCCAGTTCATGCGCACGTTATTGGCCAGGTCTTCGCGCTTGAGCAGGGCGTTGATAACAGCCGTATGCTTGTCCACGACCGAAGGGTTGCCTTGGTCATCCAGCGGCGTGTGGGCCTCCAGGTATACCTTGCCCTGACTGACCCCGAACTTGTAGGGCTCGTTGATGATGCGTACCGGCGTGCCCACCGGCACCATACCCGAGAGCTCCAGCACATTGTTGTTGAGCATGCGGAAGCAACCGTGACTGGTGCGCATACCGATACCGAACTTTTTGTTGGAGCCGTGGATCAGGTAACCAGGCACACCCAGCGTGAACTTGAAGGGCCCCAACGGGTTGTCGGGCCCTGCAGGGACGACGGCCGGCAGGATGTCACCGTCCGCAGCATGCTCGGCACGAATGGAAGCAGGCGGGGTCCAGGTGGGGTTCGGCGTTTTGGCAGTGATCTTGGTGTTGGCGACCGGCGACCCCCACCCCTCGCGACCGATACCCAGCGGGAAGGTGTGCACCACATTCTGCCCCTTGGGGTAGTAGTACAACCGGTACTCCGCCAGGTTGATGACGATGCCTTCACGCGGGCCCGGCGGCAGGATGTAGCGCGTAGGCAGGATGATTTCCGTACCGGCGCCAGGCAGCCAGGGATCGACACCGGGGTTGGCCGCGATCATTTCAAGGTAGCCCAGGTCGTTGGCGGTGCCGATGTCGGCGAAGGTGTCCTCGTACTTTGCCTTGATGACGTGCACCTGACCGACCAGGTCATCACCGGGCGGTGGCAGCGGCAGCTCCAGCGCGGCGGCGGGGCCCGCTACCAGCAGGGCGGCCAGGGACAGGCTACGGGTGACGGCAGGAAAGCGCGGCAACATCCGGTAAATCCTTCGAAAGGTGAGTCAAGAGGTTCGATTGTACACCCGCCCCCGGGCCAGCGGGAGGCATTGGCGCGTTGCAAGCCTTTGCAGATGATGAAAGGGCCCGGCTTCAACTGGCCTGCAGCTCGGGCCAGATGGGCCGCATGCCACGCCGTTGTGCATCGAGTATGGCACGGCACAGGTCACACAGGCGGCCATCGCGATAGATCGACTGCGGCACCCCGGACCAGCGAGGGTGAGCCGGCAGCAACCCCCCGCACAATGTCCTGTCGACCGGCACGCCCAACTCGAGCTGGCGGGCGACCAGGTGGACACGCACCTCCTGGCAGGCGAACAGGTCAAGCTGCTCGTCGGGCTCGATCAGTTGATAGGCATACAGGGACCAGGCGGGGCGCGGCATCGGGGGCACTCGAAACGGGGGGCGCAACATTAGCCGAAAGCCGGCCCCGTTTAAAGCGTCATAGCAACGGTTTTAGCGCCGGCCAGGCATTTTCCAGCAGGCGTTGCTGAGCACCTTGCGCAGGGTGGATACCATCGGCCTGCATCAATTCCGGCACACCCCCTACCCCGTCGAGGAAGAACGGCACCAACGCGACGTGTTTGTCCGCTGCCAATTGCTGGTAGACCTGTGCAAATGCCTCGGTGTAACGCACGCCATAATTTGGCGGCAGTCGCATGCCCAGCAACAGCACCTTGGCGCCGGCCTTGTGCGACTGCTCGATCATCGAAGCAAGATTTTGTTGCAATTGCCCGGGCGGCTGCCCACGAAGCCCGTCATTGCCCCCCAGTTCCAGCACTACCACCCCAGGCTTGTGCGCCGCAAGCAGCGCCGGCAGCCGCGCCTGGCCCCCCGCGCTGGTGTCACCGCTGATCGAGGCATTGACCACCTTGTCGTCGAAACCTTCCTGCTGAAGGCGGGTCTGCAACAGGGAGACCCAACCCTGGCGGGTATCCAGCCCGAAACCGGCGCTGATACTATCGCCAACGATCAGCAGTGTCCCCGCCGTGGCGCTCTGGGCCAGGCAACACAGGACCAGCACGGCACTCAACCACCTTCTTCGCATTGGATTCTCCATGGGCCCCAGCATTCTCGTTGCGCAGAACCTTAGCAAAGTGGTCCCCAGCGCGGAAGGCGAACTGGTGATTCTGCACGCGTTGTCACTGGATCTTGCCGCCGGCGATTCGCTGGCAATCGTCGGCGCCTCCGGCTCCGGCAAATCCACCCTCCTCGGCCTGCTGGCAGGCCTTGACCAACCCAGCGCCGGTCGCGTGCTGCTGGCAGGCCACGACCTCGGCCCGCTGGATGAAGACCAGCGCGCCAGGGTGCGCGCCGAACACGTGGGTTTCGTATTCCAGTCGTTTCAACTGCTCGACAGCCTCAACGCCCTGGAAAATGTCATGCTGCCCCTGGAGCTGGATGGCCGCCGCGATGCCAGGGAACATGCCCGCACCCTGCTGGAACGCGTTGGCCTGGGCCAGCGGTTGAGCCACACACCCAGGCAGTTGTCCGGTGGCGAGCAGCAGCGGGTGGCCATCGCACGCGCATTCGCCGCACAACCCGCCGTGCTGTTCGCCGACGAACCCACCGGCAACCTCGACAGCCACACCGGCGAGCGCATCAGTGACCTGTTGTTCGAACTGAACC
This sequence comes from Pseudomonas sp. S36, assembly GCF_016647875.1. Taxonomy (NCBI): domain Bacteria; kingdom Pseudomonadati; phylum Pseudomonadota; class Gammaproteobacteria; order Pseudomonadales; family Pseudomonadaceae; genus Pseudomonas; species Pseudomonas sp. S36. The sequence goes on from NZ_JACVVG010000005.1 coordinate 143,537, forward strand.
AGGAACGGGGCACCACCCTGGTGCTGGTCACCCATGACGAACGCCTGGCGCGCCGCTGCCGCCGGCAGATCCGCCTGGATGCCGGCCACCTGGTTGCGCCATTGGAGGCAGGATGACACGGATGCCACTGGCACGGCTGCTGGGGCTGGCTGCGCGCCAGCTGCTAAGGGACTTGCGCGCCAGCGAAGTGCGCGTGTTGTTCTTCTCGTTGCTGGTGGCGGTGGCGGCAAGCACTGCCATCGGCTATTTCGGCGCCCGCCTGAACGGCGCCATGCAATTGCGTGCCAGCGAGTTCCTGGGGGCCGACCTGGTGCTGCAAGGGAGCGCGCCGGCTGCTGAACCGCAGATCACCGCGGGGACCGCCCAGGGTTTGCGCCACGCACAAGTGGTGGAGTTCACCAGCGTGGTGGGCGGCGACAGCGGCATCGAGCTGTCCAGCGTCAAGGCCGCCGACAACGCTTACCCACTGCGCGGGCAACTGCGCAGCGCCGCCCAGCCCTATGCCGAAGAAACCCCTGGCGGCCTCCCCGCCCCCGGCGAGGCGTGGGTGGAGCCCCGACTGCTGGCGGCACTGGGGCTGAAGGTAGGTGACAGTATCGACGTGGGCATGAAAACCCTGCGCCTGAGCCGGGTGCTGACGTATGAGCCAGACCGCGCCAACAACTTCTATAGCCTAACGCCGCGGGTACTGATGAACCTGGCGGACTTGCCCGCCACAGGCGTGGTCCAGCCAGGCAGCCGGGTTACCTATCGCGAACTGTGGAGCGGCACTCCCGAGGGGCTGGCGCAGTACCGCCAGGCTGTAGAGCCGCACCTGGCAGCCAGCCAGCGCCTGCGCGATACCCGTGATGGCAACCAGCAGATTGGCGGCGCGCTGGGTAAAGCCGAGCGCTACCTGAACATGGCGAGCCTGGTGGCGGTGCTGCTGGCGGGCGTTGCCGTCGCCATGTCGGCGAGCCGCTATGCCTCCCGGCGGCTGGATGCCAGCGCGCTACTGCGCTGCCTGGGGCTATCGCGCCGCCAGGCGCTGACCCTCTACAGCCTGCAGTTGGCCATGCTGGGCATCGCAGCGGCAGCCGCCGGTGCCGTGCTTGGCTGGCTTGCCCAGTTGGGCCTGTTCCGGCTGCTGCAAGGCCTGCTGCCCAGCACCGTGCCAGCGGGTGACGCCGCCCCCGCCCTCGCGGGGGTCGCCACCGGGTTGGTGGCCCTGGCCGGTTTTGCCCTCCCGCCCATCGCAGCCCTTGGCCGGGTACCGCCGCTGCGGGTGCTGCGCCGCGACCTGCTTCCCGTGCCGCCAGGCAGCTGGTTCGTGTACGGCGCGGCCTTGCTCGCGCTTGGCCTGATCATGTGGCGCCTGAGCCTGGACCTGCTGCTGACCTTCGCATTACTGGCCGGCGGCCTGGTGGCAGCGCTGGCACTTGCCGGCCTGCTGTTGCTGAGCCTGCGCAGCCTGAGGCGCTTGCTGGCGAACGCGCCCCTGGCCTGGCGCCTGGGGCTCGGCCAGCTGCTGCGCGCCCCCATGGCGGCGGCGGGGCAAGCACTGGCATTTGGCCTGATTCTCCTGGCGATGGGCCTTGTCGCCCTGCTGCGCGCAGAACTGCTGGACACCTGGCAGGCGCAACTGCCCAAGGATGCCCCGAATTACTTTGCACTCAACATTCTGCCAGACGATCGCGAACCCTTCGCGGCGCACCTGAAACAGATCAATGCAGCCGCAGCCCCGCTGTACCCGGTCACCCCGGGCCGGCTGGTGCAAGTGAACGGCGAGCCGGTGCAGCAGATCGTCAGCAAGGACTCGGCGGGCGAGCGCGCCGTGCAACGTGACCTGAGCCTGACCTGGGCTCAGGACCTGCCTACGGGCAACGCCCTGACTGCGGGCCGCTGGTGGCAGGGCCTGCCGGCAGGCGACGAAGTGCCCGGCGTGTCGGTAGAGGCGGAACTCGCTGTCAGCCTGGGGTTGAAGTTGGGTGACCTGCTGGCGTTCGATATCGGCGGGCAGCAACGTCAGGCCCGGGTGATCAACTTGCGCAGCGTGCACTGGGACAGCTTTCAACCCAACTTCTACATGATCTTCCAGCCTGGCACGTTGCAGGGCCTGCCTACCACCTACCTGACCAGCTTTTACCTGGCGGCGGGGCATGACCTGGACGTCGTCGCGCTGTCGCGTGCCTTCCCTGCGGTGACGCTGTTGCAGGTTGACGCCCTGCTGGATCAACTGCGCAGCATCCTCGCGCAGGTGACGCTGGCTGTGGAGTACGTCCTGTTGTTTGTGCTGGGTGCGGGGCTGGCCGTGCTGTTCGCAGGCCTGCAAGCCACGCTGGATGAGCGTATCCGCCAAGGGGCACTGCTGCGGGCGCTGGGGGCGGCGCGACCGTTGTTGGTAAAAGCACGCCGTATCGAGTTTGGCCTGCTGGGCGCAGTCAGCGGGTTGCTGGCAGCCGCGGGCTGCGAGCTGATCACCTGGGTACTGTACCGCTACGCGTTCGACCTGCCCTGGGGGCCGCACCCCTGGCTGTTGGTGATGCCGGTGGCTGGCGCACTGCTGGTGGGCGGCGCCGGCGTGTTGGGCACCCGCAGGGCGCTGAATGCAAGCCCACTGGCCGTGCTGCGCGATGGCTAAGGCGCCACAGGAAAGCTGTGCGCCTACTGGGTGTAACTGATGGTGTTGATGTACCAGCTTGCCTCGCCGGTAGGGGTGTGCACCACCACCTCATCGCCCTGCTGTTTTTTCAGCAAGGCACGCGCCATGGGTGAATCGATCGAGATGTAATCATTGCGCCCATGGATTTCGTCGTAACCAACGATGCGAAAGCGCAGCGATGCGCCGTCGTCATTCTCGATTTCCACCCAGGCGCCGAAGAACACACGGCCTTCCTGCTCGGGCGCATAGCTCACCACTTTCACGTCCTCCAGGCGTTTGCGCAGGTAGCGCACCCGCCGGTCGATTTCGCGCAGAAGTTTCTTGTTGTACTGGTAATCGGCATTTTCACTGCGATCACCCAACGATGCCGCCCAGGTCACTTTCTGGGTGATCTCCGGGCGATAGACCCGCCAGAGATGATCCAGCTCTTTCTTCAGCGCCTCATGGCCCTGAACAGTGATGATGTTGGTACTCAACTGAGCGCTCCTCAGCGGCCGGTGATCAGGCCTTGGCGGGCAATGCGCACCAGGTTGCCGATGATGTCGGCAGCGTCTTCCGGCGCGGGCGCCTGGATAACCGCCAGGTCAAAGCGATCATTGGCGTACTGGGCAAGGTGCTGCCCCGTTTCGGCAAACTGGATCAGAAAGGCGCGCGCCTGGCCTCGGCGGCGAGACAGGCCTTCGAGATGGCGCAACAGGGTGGGCTGATGCTGACCACCGAGCAGAATGCGCGGTGTACGGGCCGCCTGGCTGGCAGGCAATGGGCTTAAACAGACACTGGTACGTGGGCAACTCATGGCGCTTTCTCTGCCTCGCAAATCCCGCTGGGCAGCGGTGGGAGGCATCACCGAACCAGCGCTTTAGCGGTATTTGAAAACACCCCTGGGGCGTTTTTGCGCCCCGCAAGTAGCTGTTTAAATCGGCGCAAGCGGTATGCTAGAGCGATGTGCCACAACTTGCAAGCGGCTCGGCTACAGCCCCCGCCAGCCCGGCCGCTCAGCGCTTCACCACGCGCTCGAGCAGCCCACGCTGGCGGTTGAACGCCACGTAGTACTTGTTCACACTGTTGACGAAGTTGACCGGCCCCATGCCCACCTGCTCCATGGCAATCCGTTCGGTCTGGAAAAACCACTGGTTACCGTTGAGGCCGCGTTTGCGGGCTTCTGCGCGCATGGCCTGCACCCGCTCCGGGCCCAGATTGTAGGCCGCCAGAACGAAGGCCATGCGCTCACGCTCGTTGATGCGCGGGCTGGAGAAGAACTTGCGGCGGATCAGCGCCAGGTAGCGGGCACTCGCTTGCACATTGCCATCCACCGTTGACGTATTGCTCACCCCTACCCGTTGAGCCGCCGAAGGGGTGATCTGCATCAACCCATGCGCCCCACCCGCGCCGCGCGCCGCCGGGTTCAGGGTCGATTCCTTGAACGCCAGCGCCGCCAGGTTCAGCCAGTCGATCTGCTGCGCATCACCATGCTTCTGCAAGACCGAGCGCACGGAGGCCAGGCGCTGGCGGGCCTTGCTTGCCAGGGGGTCATGCACACGGTACTGGCGGCGGTAGATACGCTCGAAAGCAGCGTCCTGGTTGCCCGGTGCACGGTAGCCCTGAAGAAACCGGTCGACCGCGGCCTGCAGCTCGGGCGTATCGCGCCCCACATACCAGCGCATGGCCTGCGGCGGCCCAAGGTGCACGCCCGGGTTGAGGCGCAGGCGTGGCATTACCCTGGACCAACGCTGGGCAATCGGCTGCTCGACCACCGTGAGGTGATAGATGCCGGCCTGCACCATTTCCAGTACATCCTCCACCGCCAGCGTTGAATCCACCCATTCCACCTTGATGGGTGGCCGCTTGCGCAAGGCCAGCCGCTGGTTGACCTGCTGGATGAGCGGGCCGGCGGCACTGGCACTGGTCAGGGCGATGGTACGCCCAGACAACTGCTCCACCTGGGTGAAGCCGCGCTCACCCTTGCGCCCGACCAGCGTCAGCGCTACGTGGTCGCGTATGGGCGCAGTGGCCGTGACGCCACGCACTACCCCAGGGTCGAACAGTTCGCCCGGTGCTGCCAGGTCACCCTCGCCCCGCGCCAGGGCGCCCAGTAACTGCTCCTTGGCCCGCGGGATCAGCTTGAGCTGTAACCGCTGGCCGTCCTCGACACGCGCGTTGAGAAAATGCTCCAGGGCCCGTAGCCGGTAATATTCGATGCCCACCGGTTCGCCTTTCACTTCGCCCGAACTGTTGCGGCTCTGGTTGACCAGCACGCGCAACACCTTGCTGCTGCGTATCTGCTGCAGGTCGCGGGCCTTGGCCGCAGGAATGTGCTGCGGGCCTGGCGCCCGCGCCTGTGCATGCGCAGCCATGGGCAGGCAGAGCGTTAGCAGGAAAACAAGCCAGTATCGCGGCATGGGCAGCGTATCCGTGGGGTGTGGGGGCCGGTCAACCAGGCCATCGCCACATGAGGTTTGACGGCAAAAGACCTCTACAAGCACATGAAGTTCTTGGATTTTCAGTAAAACGCAAGCTTTTGCTATGCTGGCCGCCCCGCGGCACGAGGTAGCACCATGCAACTGATCGATATCGGCGTCAACCTGACCAACAGCAGTTTCCAGGGCCGAGAGGCCGAGGTACTCCAACGCGCCCTGCAGGCGAATGTGGCGCAACTGGTACTGACCGGCACCAGCCTGCCCGTCAGCGAACAAGCGCTGGAGCTGTGTCATCAGCTTGACGAAACAGGCGCGCACCTGTTTGCCACGGCGGGCGTACACCCCCATGATGCCCAAGGCTGGGACAGCTTGAGCGAGCAGCGTTTACGCCAGTTGCTTAAAGAATCTCGGGTGCGAGCAGTGGGTGAATGCGGGCTGGACTTCAACCGCGATTTTTCCCCTCGCCCACAGCAGGAAGCCGCCCTGCATGCGCAACTGGCGCTGGCGGTGGAAACGCAGATGCCGGTTTTTCTGCACGAACGCGATGCCAGCGAGCGCCTGGTCGCGATTCTCAAGGAGTACCGCGACCACCTGGTAGGCGCAGTGGTGCACTGCTTCACCGGTGAACGTGAGGCGCTGTATGCGTACCTGGACCTGGATCTGCATATAGGCATTACGGGTTGGATTTGCGACGAACGGCGCGGCACTCACCTGCATGCGCTGGTGGGCAATGTGCCTGCAGGCCGGCTGATGCTCGAAACCGATGCGCCCTACCTGTTACCGCGCAGCCTGCGGCCCAAGCCCAAAAGCGGTCGCAACGAACCGGCCTACCTGGGCGAGGTGCTAAGGGAGGTTGCGCTGCACCGATCCGAGCGTATCGAGACAACCGCTGCGCATACCACCGACACTGCACGTACCTTCTTCGGTCTGCCTTCAGTGCCCGTTGTTTCTTGATACATATCAACACCCTCGCTGGCAGCCAGCGGCACAATGATGGCACCTTGCCAATACTGTTTCCGCTCAACTCAGAGAAGACCTACCCATGGGTGCCTGGCTTAGCAATGTTTCACTGAAATACAAGTTCTGGGCTGTCAACGCGGTGGCCTTTGTCACGACCCTGCTGCTGGTGCTGTATGCCGTGCACCTGGAGCAGCGTGCGCGCGCTGAGGCAGCGCAGCGCCAGGCCGTGGCGCAGGCTGAAGTGCTTGCGGCCTGGCCGGCAGGCCAGGCACTGCCTCGCGCTGCCGCCATCGTCAGCTGGTCGGCCGGGCAAACGCCAACCTTTGCCGGCGAGCCCCTCGACGATCTGCGTAACGCTCAAGGCTGGGTAAACCTGCCTGGTGATCACCTGCTGGGTGAAGATCCCATCGAGGGTGCGCAGGTACTGAGCCTGGGCGACCGCCAGGTCGCCGTGATCGCACAGGCGCCCAGCCTGCGTCAGGTGTTCGTGGAGCGGTTCACCAACTACGCGGTGTGCGTATTGATCCTGATGCTGGCCATGCTAGGTGCCTCGCAGTTGCTGATCCGCTTCTTGCTCAGCCAGCTGAACACCCTGAAGGATGTGATGCTGCACGTGGAAAAGACCGGCGACCTGGCCGCCCGGGTACCGCTGGCCTGCGGTGACGAGGTTGGCCAGATGGCCGGTGCGTTCAACGCCATGCAGGCAACCTATCACCGGGTGGTCAGTACCGTCGCCCACACGGCAGCGCAACTGGACTCCGGCGCCGTACGCCTGGCTGCCAGCATGAGCGACGTGCGTCACGGCATGCTGGGCCAGCAGAGTGAGACTGACCAGGCGGCCACGGCCATCAATGAAATGTCGGCCACGGTGCACCACATCGCCCAGCACGCAGGGGCGACCCGTGACCTGTCGCAGACGGCCGACACCCTGGCAGGCAGTGGCAAGGAAGTGGTGAGCCGCGTCCAGACGTCCATTTCGGGCTTGTCCAGCGGCGTGCAGCAGACCGCCGAGATGATTCGCCAGCTGGCAGAAGACAGCCAGAAGATCAATGGCGTGGTCAGCGTGATTCACAGCATCGCAGAGCAGACCAACCTGCTGGCACTCAATGCCGCCATCGAGGCGGCGCGTGCAGGTGACCTGGGCCGTGGGTTTGCAGTGGTGGCAGATGAAGTGCGCAACCTGGCAAAGCGCGTGCAGACCTCCACCGACGAGATCACCACCATGGTGTCCGCCTTGCAGTCAGGCACCCGCGACGCTGTGGACTTCATGCAAGAAAGCTCCTACAAGGCCGACGACTGCGTCAGGCAGGCCCAGGAAGCCGGGGCCGCACTGGCGGAAATCACCGGGGCTGTGGCGCAGATGCGTGAAAGCAATACCCAGATTGCCGTGGCGGCCGAGCAGCAAAGCCAGGTTGCCGAAGAGATGAACCGCGCCGTGGTGAGTATCCGCGATGTCACCGAGCAGACGGTGCAACAGACCGTGGGCTCGGCCAATACGAGCACCGAGCTGGCCACCCTGGCCGGCGCGCTGAACAAGGCCATAGGCCAGCTGAAGCTATAGTCGCCATAGCCAGCCTCGATTGGCCCACTGCATGGTGCCGCACTAAGCTTTGGGCATGACCGAGAGGAACTGCCCATGAACAAATACCTGCCCCACCTGCCCGCCTGGCAATGGCGACGCCACGCCCACAATCACCGCCACTCGGGCAACCCTGCGCCACACTTCATTGCCGTGCCTCTGTGCATACTGGGTGGATTACTGGTGCTGTCAGGCCTGTTTGGCATCGACCTGACGCAAACCGCCGTCGGCGCCATTGCCCTGGTTGCAGGCGCGAGCCTGCAGCGACACAGCCATCGGCATCCGGGCTAGATCAGGCGAATACGGTGACAGTCTGCCGGCTCAATGCCAGTAAAGCCCCGTCGGCGGCCCACAACGCGGCCGCCGCATGGCCATAACCGTCACGCGCATGTTCGGTTTCCACGCAGTAGCGGTACCAGTCAGTCGCAGACGCCTGCGCCATCGGCTGGACGAACTCAATGGTCCAGGTCAACGTGCTGCCCGCAGCAGGATGCTTCAAGAACGGAAGCAGGCTGGGCGGCCAGGCATCCACCAATGCCAGCAGGTGAGCTTCACTGAGCGGCTGCACCGCGATGTCGAGCAGGCGCACCCAGCCACCCATCTTGCGTGCGCTGCTGCCTGTGAACGGCAAGTCACCCACACCCCAGCGCAAGGCCACGTGGCGCATGAACTCGGGCGTAATCCCCGGCATGAAGGGCAACTCCTCCGCTGAATCACCCAGGGCTTTCATGGGTTCTGGCGGCAAGGCAGGCACCTGCACCACCGAAGCGCGCGAGGCACCGAAGTTGCCCTGGACCAACGTGACCACCTGGCCGTCCTGCACGGCGCGGCCCAACAAGGTGCTGACCCCCTTCCCCTCGCGCAATACCTCGATTTCGAGCCGAAGCGGTACCTCGGGCGCCGCCGGCGCAACAAAGCTGATAGCCAGCGAGCGCACGGGGCGATCACCCTCCACCCGCTGGCGCATGGCCTCGAATACCATCGCTGCCATCAGCCCCCCGAACACCGCCCGCCCCTGGCCCCAGCTGACCGGCACGGTGATGTTGTCGGGGTTGGCCCTGGCGGCCTCGAGCATCTGAGTGAAATTCATCGAGCAATTCCTGAGCAGGTCGCAAGCGACGTGTCTGCCCATCCTAGCCACCAACTGCTCACATCACAGCCTTCATATCGGTCAATGTCCAGGCTTGCGACGCACCAACGCCTTGCGCAGGGCCTCCAGCGTCTTGTCAGACCTGCGTTCAGCCTGATGCAGCTCCTGCTCCCACCCACCTTGGCAAACCAGCAAGTCTGGATGTTCACGCACCTGCAGCAGCCACTGCAGGCGGTCATGCCAGTCGCCAAGGTCACCTTGTGCACGCTTGAGCACCTGCTGCAGGCGCTTGCCGGCGTGGTCGAGCTGCGGGTACGCCTCATCACCGTAACGTGCGCGCTTGATCAGCAGACGCAGGCGGTGGCGGTCGTGCGCAGGGTCCTTCAGGGCAGCTTCGAGTTTTCGCCACTGCTTGATCAGGCCCTTGTCAATGCGCTTGTCCAGGGACCTGGTAAGGCCTTCGCGCCCGGCAGCCCGCAGGAACAACGGGCACGCATCGACAATGGCCAGCACGCGTGTCAGCTGCGGGCTGGCGGCGACGCTGGCGTAGCTGCTGGCGCGGCCTTCCAGGCGTTTTTGCCCGGGCTGCGCATGCCCCCGCGTCACCAGCTCTGCAGCCAGTACCTCATTGTCGCGCAGCGGTGTCGTCAGCGTGCCCAGCGACTTTGCAGCTTCTTCGAGCTGCTCGACACCGGGCAACCCACGCAGCGGCCGCAGCAGGCTGCGCAAGCGGCGCAAGGTGGTTCGCAGATCGTGCAAGGCCTCGCTGTCGGTGTCGGCAGCAAGTCGCTCGCGGCAGGCCAACAGCCGTACCTGTACGGTGAGTACCTGTGCGACCAGATGATCGAGCATGTCAGACATGTGGCGCTCCTTGGTCAGCGACCGGCACGCGACTCACGAATGTAGAAACGGGCCTTTTCGGCTTTTCGGGTGCAGCTCTCATACCCTTCGAACTGTTGCTGGGTCTTGGCACCGGTGAGCAGCGACAGCGCCTTGGAGTAACTCACTGCGCCTGCGAAGCCTTCAGCCTTGGCCAGGTCCAGCTCTTTCCAGGCCGCATCCAGTTGGGTGGCACAGCTGTCGCGGTACGCGGTTTTGCCTGCGCAGCCGCCAAGGGCGAGGGCAATCAGGGGAAGGCAGATCCAGGCTTTCATCGTTAAGACCTCGAAGATAGGAAAACAGTGGCGTTTGGACGCTCGGGCATCTGAAAAGTGCCCCCTGGCCCCGGCTTGCTGCACCACGCGGGTAGCCCCGCACAATGCGCATTGAAGCCCGGGGTGGGTTCAGTGCATTGTAGGCGCAGGGTTACACGGGCTGGGGACTGTACATGAGCAAACGCGTGGCACTGGTACTGGGATCGGGCGGCGCCCGGGGGTATGCGCACATCGGCGTGATCGAGGAAATCGAACGCCGCGGCTATGAGATCGCCTGTGTTGCCGGCTGCTCCATGGGGGCGGTGGTGGGCGGCATCTATGCTGCAGGCAAGCTGGGCGAGTACCGCCACTGGATCGAAAGCCTGGACTATCTGGATGTGCTGCGCCTGGTGGATGTCAGCTTCCGCCTTGGCGCGATCCGAGGCGACAAGGTATTTGGCCAAATTCGCAAGATCGTTGGCGAAATCAACATCGAGCAGTTGCGCATCCCCTACACGGCAGTCGCCGCAGACCTCACCAACCAGCAGGAAATCTGGTTCCAGGAGGGTTGCCTGCATCAGGCCATGCGCGCCTCGGCCGCCATCCCCAGCCTGTTCACCCCAGTGATGCAGGGCAACCGCATGCTGGTCGATGGGGGCATCCTCAACCCGTTGCCGATCGTGCCTGTGGTATCCAGCCACTGCGACCTGATTATTGCGGTCAACCTCAATGCCACCAACCAGAAGCACTACCAACTGCCGGTGATCGAGCGGCCGGCTGCTTTCAAGATGCGTTTCGACGCGCTGTTGAATTCATTGGGTTCACACTTGCCGTTCCGCCGTAAGCCAGCCGAGCAGCTAGTGCGCATCGCTCAGGGCATGGGTACCGAGGGCCTGGTGCCGCCAAACCCCTGGCTGGCCGATGCAGCTAACCCGCAGGCCCAGCAACCCACCGCCGCGCCCGAGCGCGAGGGGGCGCCGAAGTCGGCAACAGGTTCGTTCATCATCGATAACGTGGGCCCTGCTTCCCTGCTGGACCTCATCAACCAGAGCTTCGAGGTGATGCAAACCTCGCTGGCGCAGTACAAGATCGCCGGTTATCCGCCAGACGTCCTGATCAACGTGCCCAAACGTGTTTGTCGGTTCTTCGAGTTCTACAAAGCGCCAGAGCTGATTGCGCTGGGGCGGGAGATTGCGCGAGACACGCTGGACAATTACGAGGGGGCCAAGCGCTAGCGCAAGGCGGGGGGGTGGGAATTGAATACTGGGGCTGCTGTGCAGCCCCAGGTGATCACCTCAGTAGCGGGTGATGTCAGCGTTGGCTTCCAGCTGCTTGCGGTACGCAGCGAAGTCCTGCTGGCCGGCGCGGGAGGCAAGGTAGCGGCGGATCTGCTGCTTCTCTTCGTCAGTCGCTGCAGTGCCTTCGTTCACGCCCTTGAGTTGCAGCACCACCAGGCTTCCGTCACGCAGCACCACGCTGCCATAGACTGGCTTGTCCTTGGCCTGAGGCTTGCCCAGACGGAAGAGCGCCTGCAGTTCAGCCGGGTCGATCCCGTCCTCGCCACGGGTCACCGCCTCATAGGCCTTCCAGCCCTGGCCTTCGTGCACGCTGCCAGCAGCGATGGAACCGTCACGCAGGCCGGCGATCAGCTTGTCCGCCTTGGCTTTGAGTTCGGCAGTTGCCTTTTCCTTGGCCAGGTGGTCGCGGATACTCTTGGCGACTGCCTCCAGCGGCAATTGCTCAGGCTTGCGGTGCTCCTTGACGCGCAGCACCACGGTGGTTTCCGGGTCCAGCTCGATGGCGGTGCTGTTGGCACCCTCCTCCAGCACTTCTTCGGAGAATGCAGCCTGCACCACGGAACGGTTGGCGGTGATGCCCTCGCCGCCTTCACGACCGAACGGCGCGGAGGTATGTACCTTGAGGTTCAGGTCCTGGGCAGGTTGCCCAAGGTCGGAAGCCTCGTAGGCCGCGTCCTGCAACTGCTTGCTGGCATCCACGTAACGCTGCTCTACCATTGGCGTTTTCAGGTCACGGGTCAGCTTGTCTTTCAGGCTGGCGAAGCTCGGCACCTCAGGCGCCTCCACACCCAGCAGCTTGATCAGGTGGTAGCCGTACTCGGTACGCACCGGAGTAGAGACCTGGCCATCGTGCAGCTTGTACAGCGCCTGCTCGAATGCCGGGTCGTAGACCCCAGGGCCCGCGAAACCGAGGTCGCCGCCGTTGCTGGCCGAGCCAGGGTCCTGGGAATACTCCTTGGCCAGCGCGGCGAAGTCCTCACCTTTGGCCAGGCGCTTCTCGATCTCTTCAGCGCGGGCCTTGGCCTGGGCGTCGGTGACCTTGTCGTTGACCTCGATCAGAATGTGGGCGGCACGACGCTGTTCGGCAAGGTTGGCGATTTCCTTCTCGTACTGCGCCTTGAGTTGCTCGTCAGTAACCTTGGCCTGGTCGAAGAATGCCGACTTCTTCAGCTCGACATAATCAATCACCACCTGGTCGGGTGACATGAATTCCTTGGCGTGCTGGTCATAGTGCTGCTTGACCTCTTCATCGCTGACCTTCACCGAGGCCGGGTCGACCTTGAAGGTGAGGGAGGCAAAATCGCGGGTCTGCTTTTCCAGGCGGGCGAATGCATCTACCTGCTGGTCGGTCACGAAGCTGCTGCCGGCCAGGCCGGTACGCAGTTGCCCGATGAGCATTTCTTCGCCGAGCATGTCGCGGAACTGCATGCGGCCATAGCCCATCTGGCGGATGACCTGATCGAAGCGGTCGGCACTGAACTTGCCATCGACCTGAAATTCCGGCGTCTGCAAGATTACCTGGTCGAGGGCAGCATCGGAGAAGGCGAACTTGGCATCCTTGGCGCCCTCGAGCAGCAGCTTGCGGGCGATCAGGCCCTTGAGTGCCTCTTCGCGCAGCAGCTTGTCATCCAGCAGCGCAGGGTCGAAGTCCTTGCCCAGCTGTTGCACCAGCTGGCGGCGCTGCATGTCGGCTGCCTGGCTCAGTTCGTTCTGGCTGATGGTTTCGCCGTTGACCTTGGCGGCGTCCTGGCTATGGGTGGCGGCTTGGAAGATGGCTTCGAAACCGGTCAATGCCATCAGAACGACGATGAGGCCGATGATGGTCTTGGCAATCCAACCTTGTGAATTGTCCCTGATATTTTGCAGCATGCGTCCCCCAGAGACGGCTGTACCACTGCGTCGACAACCGCGGAGCGTGGGTAGAGTCCTGATAAAAGAAAGGCGCATCCGAGGATGCGCCTTTTCTTAGCAAACGTGTCAGGCGAGAACGTTTGCGCCTCGCCTTCGGCGTGCTCGAACCGGGCATTGCCAGGTTCGGCTGAAAGAGACGACTTGTTAGTTAACGGCGTCTTTCAGACCCTTGCCAGCCTTGAAGCCCGGCACCTTGGCAGCGGCAATCTTGATCGCCTTGCCGGTTTGCGGGTTGCGGCCAGTGCGCTCAGCGCGGTCTTTTACAGTGAAAGTACCGAAGCCCACCAGTACCACATCGTCGCCTGCTTTCAGGGCACCGGTCACAGACTCGATGACTGCGTCCAAGGCGCGACCAGCAACAGCTTTCGGGATGTCAGCGGATGCGGCGATAGCGTCAATCAGTTCCGACTTGTTCACTCTAAGTCCCCTTATCTCTCTAATGAGTATGTTTCTAAGTATGTAATCAAAAACGTTTGAAACGTACGCTGGGTGGCCTGATGACAATAGCGTGCCGCTTTATAGCAAGGCCCCGAAAATACTGTCAAGAAAAGCCCCCCAGCCTAAAACTGCTAGTGCGTGCTGATTCTTTCCTTAGCATCGCTGTCGCGCTTTTCGTCCTTGGCGACAATCTCGGAAGCCACATCTGGCAAGGGCTCCGGGGCGTATTGCAGCGCAATTTGCAGGACTTCGTCAATCCATTTGACCGGTTTGATCTGAAGATCCTGTTTGATGTTTTCAGGAATCTCCTTCAAATCGCGCACATTCTCCTCCGGGATGATCACCGTCTTGATGCCGCCACGGTGAGCCGCCAGCAGTTTTTCCTTCAAGCCGCCGATCGCCAGTACCTGCCCGCGCAGGGTAATTTCGCCGGTCATGGCGACGTCGGCGCGTACGGGTATCTGGGTCAGTGCCGATACCAGCGCCGTGCACATGCCAATGCCAGCACTCGGGCCATCCTTGGGTGTAGCACCCTCGGGCATATGGATGTGAACGTCATGCTTTTCATGGAAATCAGCAGCGATCCCCAGGCTACGCGCCCGGCTACGCACAACCGTCTGCGCGGCCGTGATCGACTCGACCATGACGTCACCCAGCGAACCGGTCTTGATCAACTGGCCCTTGCCAGGGATGACCACGGCTTCGATGGTGAGCAGTTCACCGCCAACCTGCGTCCAGGCAAGGCCTGTGACCTGGCCGATCTGGTCCTTCTGCTCCGCCAGCCCGTAGCGGAACTTGCGGACACCCAGCAGGTGCTCAAGCTGTTCGCCAGCCACCTTGACCTTTACCTGCTTCTGGCCAGTATGTTCCTTGACCACCTTGCGGCAGACCTTGGCAATCTGCCGCTCCAGGCCACGCACGCCAGCCTCGCGGGTGTAGTAACGGATGATGTCACGGATCGCCGATACGTCGACCTCCAGCTCGTCCTTCTTCAACCCGTTGGCCTTGACCTGCTTGGGTACCAGGTACTTGACCGCGATGTTGATCTTTTCGTCCTCGGTGTAACCCGGCAGGCGGATGATCTCCATACGGTCCAGCAGCGCTGGCGGAATGTTCATCGAGTTGGAGGTGCACAGGAACATCACGTCCGAAAGGTCGTAGTCGACCTCCAGGTAATGGTCGTTGAAATTGTGGTTCTGCTCGGGGTCAAGCACCTCGAGCAGCGCCGAGGCCGGGTCGCCACGCATGTCGCTGCCCATCTTGTCGATTTCATCGAGCAGGAACAGCGGGTTGCGCACGCCCACCTTGGTCATCTTCTGGATCAGACGGCCCGGCATGGAGCCGATGTAAGTGCGGCGGTGACCGCGGATTTCTGCCTCGTCACGCACGCCGCCAAGGGCCATGCGCACGAACTTGCGGTTGGTTGCTGCAGCGATGGACTCTGCCAGCGAGGTCTTGCCGACGCCGGGTGGGCCAACCAGGCACAGTACAGGGCCACGGATTTTCTTGACGCGTTTCTGTACGGCAAGGTACTCAAGAATGCGTTCTTTGACCTCTTCAAGGCCATAGTGGTCGGCATCGAGGATTTCCTCGGCCTTGGTCAAGTCCAGGCGCACCTTGCTCTGGGCCTTCCACGGCACCTGCACAAGCCAGTCGAGGTACGAGCGCACCACCGTGGCCTCGGCCGACATCGGTGACATCTGCTTGAGCTTGTTCAGCTCGGCCTGAGCCTTGGTCATGGCATCTTTCGGCAGGCCGGCGGCTTCGATGCGCTTTTTAAGCTCTTCGACCTCGTTGTGGCCCTCGTCACCATCACCGAGCTCTTTCTGAATGGCTTTCATCTGCTCATTCAGGTAGTACTCGCGCTGGCTGCGCTCCATCTGCTTCTTGACCCGACCGCGGATGCGCTTCTCGACCTGCAACAGGTCGATTTCGGCGTCCAGCAGCGCCAGTACGTGTTCGACACGCGCCGACAGGTCGACAATCTCCAGGATCTCCTGCTTCTGCTCGATTTTCAGCGCCATATGCGCAGCCATGGTATCAACCAGGCGGCCAGGCTCATCGATGCTGTTAAGCGATGACAGGACTTCGGCGGGGACTTTTTTGCCCAGCTGCACGTACTGCTCGAATTGCGAAAGCAGCGTGCGCACGAACACTTCCGACTCACGCTCCGCAGCGTCGGTTTCATCGATCAACGACACTTCGGCACGCACATGGCCATCGACTTCGCTGAAACGCTCGACTGCACCGCGCTGCTCACCCTCGACCAGCACCTTGACGGTGCCATCCGGCAGCTTGAGCAGTTGAAGTACAGTGGCTACGGTGCCGACGCGGTACAGCGCGTCCTCGCCCGGATCGTCATCGGCCGGGTTTTTCTGGGCCAGCAGTAGAATCTGCTTTTCGCCCGTCATCGCCGCCTCTAGGGCTTCGATGGACTTTTCACGCCCCACGAACAGCGGGATGACCATGTGCGGGTAAACAACGACATCGCGCAATGGCAAAAGAGGCAAGTCGAGGGTGGTCTTCATGATTTCGCCTCTACAGCGGCCCTATGGCCGGAAAACGTTGGAAATTATGCTTGGACCTAATGTGGGGGCATGCCTGCGAAATTACAAGCGCTAGCGCAGGAAAAGCAAAAAGGGGCCCGTGGGCCCCTTATGCAGGTACTTCAACCGACCATGCCCGTATCAGGCGTCGGGTGCGGCCTTGGCTTGCGGCTCGCTGTTTTCGTAGATCATCAGCGGCTGCGAAGTGCCTTCGATGACGCTCTCATCAATGACCACCTTGCTGACATCCTTCGAGGAAGGGATCTCGTACATGGTGTCGAGCAGAACGCCCTCGAGAATGGAGCGCAGACCACGAGCACCCGTTTTGCGCTCAAGGGCCTTGCGTGCCACGGCCTTGAGCGCATCAGAGCGGAACTCAAGGTCGACGCTTTCCATTTCGAACAGCTTGGCATACTGCTTGGTCAAGGCGTTCTTCGGCTCGGTCAGAATCTGGATCAGTGCAGCTTCGTCCAGTTCGTCAAGCGTCGCCAATACGGGCAGACGGCCGACAAATTCCGGAATCAGGCCAAACTTGACCAAGTCATCCGGTTCGACTTCACGCAGCGACTCGCCAACCTTCTTGCCTTCTTCCTTGCTGCGCACTTCAGCGCCAAAGCCCATACCACCCTTGGTAGAGCGGTTCTGGATGACCTTTTCCAGGCCGGAGAACGCGCCACCGCAAATGAACAGGATATTGCGGGTATCAACCTGCAAAAATTCCTGCTGCGGATGCTTGCGGCCGCCCTGCGGCGGCACCGAGGCAACGGTACCCTCGATGAGCTTGAGCAGCGCCTGCTGCACGCCTTCACCCGAAACATCACGGGTAATCGACGGGTTATCAGACTTGCGCGAGATCTTGTCGATTTCGTCGATGTAGACAATGCCCATCTGGGCCTTCTCCACGTCGTAGTCACACTTCTGCAGCAGCTTCTGGATGATGTTTTCGACGTCCTCACCCACATAACCGGCTTCGGTCAGGGTGGTGGCGTCTGCAATGGTGAACGGTACGTTCAACAGGCGAGCGAGGGTTTCTGCAAGCAATGTCTTACCCGAGCCGGTAGGCCCGATGAGCAGAATGTTGCTCTTGCCCAGTTCGACTTCGTCGCCCTTTTTGTCACGCTGATTCAGGCGTTTGTAGTGGTTGTACACCGCTACGGCAAGCACCTTTTTTGCGCGCTCCTGACCAATGACGTACTGGTCAAGGATGCCGCTGATTTCTTTCGGCGAAGGCAATTTGTGCGCGCTGCTCTCGGCCTGGGCTTCCTGCACCTCCTCACGGATGATGTCGTTGCACAGGTCGACGCACTCGTCGCAGATAAATACCGAGGGCCCGGCAATCAGTTTGCGCACTTCGTGCTGGCTTTTGCCGCAGAAGGAGCAATAAAGCAATTTGCCGCTGTCCTCGCCGTTACGGGTGTCAGTCATTCGATCGATCCAATCCGGTAGGCTTGCAACACAAGATGAAGGCAATTGCGGGCTTTTTCAAGTCCGCAGGCAGGCGCCATGTGCGCCCACCTGCTCTGGCTGCCGGGGTCAGGAAGCCAGTTGCCGCTTGTCGTATACCGAGTCGATCAGGCCGTACTCGGCCGCGCGCGAGGCGCTCATGAAATTGTCGCGCTCGGTGTCACGCTTGATGGTTTCCAGGTCCTGGCCTGTGTGGTACGCCAGCAGCTCGTTCAGGCGGGCCTTGATATTGAGGATTTCCTGGGCATGGATCTCGATATCGGTAGCCTGGCCCTGGAAGCCGCCCAGTGGCTGGTGAATCATCACGCGCGAGTTAGGCAGGCAGTGACGCTTGCCCTTGGCACCGGCAGCCAGCAGGAACGCACCCATGCTGCAGGCTTGGCCAATGCAGATGGTGGAAACGTCCGGCTTGATGAACTGCATGGTGTCGTAGATTGACATACCTGCGGTCACCGAACCGCCCGGCGAGTTGATGTACAGATGGATATCCTTGTCCGGGTTTTCCGCCTCAAGGAAGAGCATTTGCGCAACGACCAGGTTCGCCATGTAGTCTTCTACCGGGCCAACCAGGAAAATCACACGCTCCTTCAACAGGCGCGAGTAAATGTCGTAAGCACGCTCGCCACGGGCGGACTGCTCGATAACCATCGGGACCAGGCCGCCTGCAGCCTGGATGTCAGAGCTCTGCTGAATAAAAGAATTGCGGGACATGTCCTGCGCTCACTCCCAAATAGTCATGGCTTGAATACGCACAAGCCAGCGCGAAGGCTGGCTTGTGGGGGTTTCCTACGAGAAGGGCCCGTTACTCGGCTTCGGCGGGTGCCTCGGCAGGTTTAACGGCTTCTTCGTACGAGACCGACTTGTCGGTCACAGTCGCTTTCTGCAGAACAGTATCTACAACTTGTTCTTCCAGCACAACCGAACGAACCTCGTTCATCTGCTCGTCGTTCTTGTAGTACCAGGCGATGACCTGCTCAGGCTCCTGATAGGCCGAGGCCATTTCTTCGATCATCTCGCGAACCTTGGCTTCGTCTGGCTTCAGCTCGTTCTGCTTGACCACTTCGGCCACGATCAGGCCCAGTACGACGCGGCGCTTGGCCTGCTCGTCGAACAGCTCGGCCGGCAGTTGGTCAGGCTTGATGTTGCCACCGAACTGCTGAACAGCCTGCACGCGCAGACGGTTGACTTCGTTTTCCAGCAGCGCCTTTGGCACTTCGATCGGGTTGGCGGCCAACAGACCGTCCATGACCTGGTTCTTGACCTTGGTCTTGATCGCCTGGCGCAGTTCACGCTCCATGTTCTTGCGAACTTCGGTGCGGAAGCCTTCCAGGGTCGATTCCTTGATGCCGAATTGAGCGAAGAACTCTTCGTTCAGTTCTGGCAGCACAGGTGCCGCAACGCTGTTGACGGTGATGGTGAACTCGGCGGCTTTGCCAGCCAGGTCCAGGTTCTGATAGTCCTCAGGGAAGGTTACGTTCACGACGCGCTCTTCGCCCGCCTTGGCGCCTACCAGGCCTTCTTCGAAGCCAGGGATCATGCGGCCCGAACCCAGAACCAGCGGGGTGCCTTTGGCCGAACCACCTGGGAAGGCCTCACCATCTACCTTGCCTACGAAGTCGATGTTGACCTGGTCGTCGTTCTGGGCGGCACGCTCGACGGCCTCGAAACGCGTGTTCTGCTTGCGCAGCACTTCCAGCATGCTGTCCAGGTCGGAATCAGCCACTTCGGCGCTCAGGCGCTCGACCTTGATGGTTTCGAGGCCAGCTACGGTGAACTCGGGGAACACTTCGAAGATAGCGACGAACTCCAGGTCCTTGCCTTTTTCGAAGGACTTGGGCTCGACGGCAGGGGCGCCAGCCGGGTTCAGCTTCTGCTCGACGATCGCTTCATAGAAGGAAGCCTGGACCAGGTCACCGAACGCCTCTTGACGGGCATCGGCTTCGAAACGCTGGCGGATCACGCTCATCGGCACCTTGCCTGGACGGAAACCGGCAACCTTGGCGCGCTTGGCAGTCTGCTGCAGACGCTTGTTGACTTCGTTCTCGACGCGCTCGGCCGGAACGGCGATGGTCATGCGGCGCTCGAGAGCGGAAGTGTTTTCAACAGAAACTTGCATGGATATTCCTCGTTGCACAGACGTTAGCCGGCGTTTGCCCGACTCCAGAATCAAGGGCAAGCATTCTAGTGAGTCACGCAGCAGAAGTCACCCCACCCGGGATGCCCCCTGGACGACGCCGGTCGATTGGCTTTAAAGGCTCAGGCGGCAAGCCGCCGAACCTGTCTCAATAGGGGCCGCAGGACGCCCAGGACGGTCTGCGGCCGAAATATCTTGTTCAATAACTACCTTCAACGACATCGCTACCTTTATACAGGGTCGATTTCGTTGAAATGGCAGTACTCCTCCCAACCCATGCCCAGCGCCTCTGCCACCTCCCGGTGGGTTTCCAGGCGCATCGCCTGCAGTTGCTCGGGGCTTTCGGCAATCAACTGCAGCGCCAACTCCCAAGGCTGAAGGCCTTGCTCATGAGCGGCATCTTCGAACGCCCACTCGATTTGCTGCGCCTGCTCATGCGCATCAAGCTGACGGACCTCTTCCAGCAGTTGTGGATGGGCCTGGGCAAAGCGCTGCAGCGCAAGGGCCTGACGGGCTTCTTTTGCAATCATCGGGCTGCTCCTCTGCCGACTCAACGGGCCGGGATTTCAACTGGCTGAAATCTAACAGCTTTTATTGGGCCCTCACCAGCGGATTGCAAGGGCCGGGCAGTGATTTGCCCCGAAAATACTTGCCATGGGCTGCGCGCGACGCGCAACAAAAAAGGCGCCTGGTCCATGACCAAGGCGCCTTTCGAAAAATGGGGTGGACGATGGGAATCGAACCCACGACAACTGGAATCACAATCCAGCGCTCTACCAACTGAGCTACGCCCACCATGTTGCGGTGTTGCGGTACTGCCTTACAGAAGCATGGTGCGGACGAAGAGACTCGAACTCTTACAGCTTGCGCCGCTGGAACCTAAATCCAGTGTGTCTACCAATTTCACCACGTCCGCGTAACGCTTAAAACAAAGGCGCCAGATGCTATCGCGGCGCCTTTGAAGAATATGGGGTGGACGATGGGAATCGAACCCACGACAACTGGAATCACAATCCAGCGCTCTACCAACTGAGCTACGCCCACCATATTGCATTACAGCCTACTTGCTTGCCAAAGCTGCCTAAGTGGCGCACCCGGCAGGACTCGAACCTGCGACCATCCGCTTAGAAGGCGGATGCTCTATCCAGCTGAGCTACGGGCGCTTAAGCATGAAGCCTAACCGAACGAGAAGTTTTGCAGGCTGCTGCCAAACGGCTCATTCTGCCCGACTTCGCCAACCAGTGCTAGGCTGTGCCCGACAAGTGCGGCGAATCTTATAGGCGACCCTGTAGGTCGTCAACACCTTTTTCAAAAAAATATAAATTATTGAAGGGGTTAGGGCATTTGCCCGACCACCCGCCTTTGCCCTTGGCCGATGTCGTGCGAGAATGCGCCCTCTTTATTGTTTCCTTCTCGATGGTTAATCACGCGTCTATGACTGCACACCTAATCGATGGCAAGGCGATCGCCGCCAAGCTGCGCCAGCAGATCGCTCAACGTGTCGTGGAGCGGCGCCAGCAGGGCCTGCGTACACCGGGGCTGGCAGTGATCCTGGTCGGCACCGACCCTGCCTCCCAAGTCTATGTCTCGCACAAGCGCAAGGACTGCGAAGAAGTCGGCTTTATCTCCCAGGCGTTCGACCTGCCTAGCCAGACCACCCAACAAGCACTGACCGAACTCATCGACCGCCTCAACGATGACCCAGCCGTCGATGGCATTCTGCTGCAGTTGCCACTGCCGGCGCACCTGGACGCCTCACTGCTGCTCGAGCGCATTCGCCCGGACAAGGACGTGGACGGTTTCCACCCTTACAACATCGGTCGCCTGGCCCAGCGTATCCCGCTGCTGCGCCCGTGCACACCCAAGGGCATCATGACCCTGCTCGAGAGCACCGGTCAGGACCTGTACGGCATGAATGCCGTGATCGTCGGCGCCTCCAACATCGTTGGCCGGCCGATGGCCATGGAGCTGTTGCTTGGCGGCTGCACCGTGACCGTCTGCCACCGCTTCACCCAGGACCTGGCTGGCCACGTTGGCCGTGCTGACCTGGTGGTCGTGGCTGCCGGCAAGCCGGGGCTGGTCAAGGGTGAATGGATCAAGGAAGGTGCCATCGTGATTGATGTGGGCATCAACCGCCAGGAAGACGGCAAGCTGGTCGGCGATGTGGTCTACGAGACCGCCCTGCCCCGCGCCGGCTGGATCACCCCGGTGCCAGGCGGCGTCGGGCCCATGACCCGGGCCTGCCTGCTGGAAAACACCTTGTATGCAGCAGAAGAGCTGCACGGCTGATACTGTTGGCCACCCACGACGGCACCTCATGCAGGTGCCGTTTTTTTTGCCTTGCATTTGAGCAGCAGCCAAGCTGCCGGGTAGCTGGCAAGCAGATTGCAACCCGATACGTTGCACTGTGCAGTCACTCCGGCATGCGGTTCGGCAAAAACCGCTATACGCACCGTAGTAGAGCCCGGCCCACTGAAGTGCACCACAACTGGTCAGACCGGTAAGGCCAAAAACCCTTGCATTGCAGGATATTTCGGGGTTTTATGACCACGCGCTGAACAAACCGGTAAGACCACAATAATTAAGTCCTGCGCTCTTTCGCCCCGTGCGGCCATCGAAGCAAGGACACCGATCAGAGATCACTTCCATGCTCAAATGGTGCTCGCGTTCGATCTTTCTTCAAGTCGTGTTAGGCCTCGCCCTCGGCGTCGTCTGCGGACTCAGCTTCCCCGACCTTTCCCTGCAACTCAAACCCTTGGGTGACGGCTTTATCAAGCTGATCAAGATGCTCATCGGCCTGATCGTCTTCTGCGTGGTAGTGAGTGGCATCTCCGGCGCAGGTGACCTGAAGAAGGTCGGCCGCATCGGCCTGAAATCGGTGATCTATTTCGAGGTGTTGACCACACTGGCCCTGGTTATCGGCCTGGTGTTCGCCTTCACCAGCGGTATCGGTACCGGTGCCAACATTCATCTGGACCAGCTGTCCAGCGCCGACGCCAGCAGCCTGGCGGAGCGCGGTCAGCACATCCATGGTGCCACCGCCTTCTTCATGGACCTGATCCCCAACTCGGTGGTCGGGGCCTTCGCCGACAACAATATCCTGCAAGTGCTGCTGTTCTCGGTACTGTTCGGCAGTGCACTCAACCTGGTGGGTGATTCGGCGGCCGGCATCTCGCGGCTGATCAACGAGCTGAGCCATGTGATCTTCCGCATCATGGGCATGATCGTGCGCCTGGCGCCCATTGGCGTATTCGGTGCCATCGCCTTCACCACCAGCAAGTACGGCCTTGAATCGCTGCAGCACCTGGGCGGCCTGGTAGCGTTGTTCTACCTCACCTGCGCAGGGTTCGTGCTGATCGTGCTGGGCACCGTGATGCGCTTGTCTGGTCTCAAGCTGCTGCCCCTGATCAAATACCTGCGTGAAGAGCTCACCATCGTGCTGGGCACCGCTTCGTCCGACGCCGTGCTGCCACAGATCATGCGTAAGCTGGAACATCTGGGTATCGGCAGTTCCACGGTGGGGCTGGTGATTCCTACCGGCTACTCGTTCAACCTCGATGGTTTCTCCATCTACCTCACCCTGGCCATCGTATTCATCGCCAACGCGACGGGTACGCCGCTGGAAATGACCGACCTGCTGACCATTTTGCTGGTGTCGCTGGTGACTTCCAAAGGCGCTCATGGCATCCCAGGCTCTGCACTGGTGATTCTGGCGGCGACCTTGACCGCCGTGCCGGCGATACCGGTGGTTGGCCTGGTGCTGGTACTGGCTGTGGACTGGTTCATGGGCATCGGCCGGGCGCTAACCAACCTGATTGGCAACTGCGTCGCCACAGTGGCCATTGCACGCTGGGAAAAGGACATCGACCTTGAGCGGGCCAACAATGTGCTCGACGGCAAACCCGGCTTTGCGCACACACCCCGCAAGCAACCAGGCACCCATCAACAGGACTTTTGAAAGCGTGCGGCCGGCCCCCCGTGCCGGCCCTCCAAGGAGCGAACTTTGATCAGCTCATCCACCGTCGTCAATTCAGTGGTTGAAAAACTGCGCCAGGCCCTGGCCAGAGGCCAATGGCGCAGCGGCGACATGCTGCCTGGCCAGCGCGAGCTGGCCGAGCAAATGGGCATCAGCCGGCCGAGCCTGAGAGAGGCGGTAACCGTTCTGGAAACCCTGGGCCTGGTCAGATCATTGCCAGGCAAAGGCGTACTGGTGCTCGACGGTGAGGGTGCAGTTCAAGAACGTAACCTGGACACCGGCGCGGCGGCGAGCCTTGCCGATGTGCTGGAGCTGCGCTACACCCTGGAGCCGTTCATCGTCGGCCTGGTGGCGCAATCGGCCAACAGCCAGGACATCGGCCAATTACGCCTGACCCTCATGGACATGCGCGAAGCACTGGAGGCGCACGACAGCGAGGCGGGGGTAAAAGCCTACATCGCTTTTCACGAAGCGCTGTTCGCCCTTACCACAAACCCGATCTTCCAGAGCGTGGTGCAACAAACCGGCAACGCCCTCAAGCAGAGCGCCGACATGCTGCGCAACTCACCGGAGCATCTGGCAGCGCGGCTGAAAGAAAATGAAGCCGTGGTACGCGCCATACGCGAACGCAGCAGCGCGCAAGCCAGCGCGCAGATGCGGCAGCACATTCTGGCAGAAGGGCTGCGTATGGGTATTGCCCTGAATGTACCCGATGAGCACCCGACCCCTTGACCCCAGGAGAGCGACGATGAACGGCGCCCACCCTTTGCCTGCCCTGCTTGCTGCGGGGGAAACCCGGCTCTCGGCCGAGCAGATCTACCCGCGGCTGTTCGATGCGATCCTCGAACAGCGCTTGCCGCCCGGCAGCCTGCTACCCGAACAGGCTCTGGGCCATGCTTTTGGCGTCAGCCGTACGGTCATTCGCCGGGTACTTGGGCGCCTGTGCGACCAACAAGTGGTGGTGCAACGCCCTAGCCACACGGCACACCTGGCGGCGCCCGACCCTGAGCAGGCACGCCAGGTGCTGAGCGCCCGGCGCCTGGCCGAAACCACCTTGATTACCCTGGCGGCCGAACGTGCCCGGCCAGCGCAGGTGCGCCAGCTTCGCCAGTTGGTAGAACGCGAACGCCAGCACCACGACAATGGCGAGCGCTGCGCAGCCATCCGGCTGGGCGGCGAGTTTCATCTCAAACTGGCGCAGGTGGCGGCCAATGCCCCGCTGGCGCGCTTTCTCAACGGGCTGGTACCGATGACCTCGCTGATCATCGCCCGCTACGAATCCCCCTGCTGCGACCACTGTGCATGGCAGGAGCACGCCGCGATCATCGATGCGGTGGAGCAAGGCGACGCGCCCGCTGCGCTGGCACTGATGCACAAGCACCTCGACCGGCTTGAAGGCAAGCTCCAACTAAGTTGAGCAGTGGGCGGCGCCGGATAAACACCTGATCAGACAGGCGCCATGGCTGACGTTGGCAGGCCGAACAGCCGGTCGAATGCCCAGTTGTAGGCAAAGGTGTAGCACGGCACCAGGATGATGAACGCCATGTCTACCAGCAGCGCCTCCACAAGGGTCATGCCTAGCCACCAGGCAATCAGCGGTATCAGGTACACCACCAGCGTCAGCTGGAAACCGATGGCATGCACGATGCGCCTTGCCACGCTGCGCCCACGCGTGCGCTGGCGGCTTTCCCAATACTCGAACACCGTGTTGTAGATCAGGTTCCAGAGCATGGCGATGGTGGTGATCATCACCGCCAGCGGGCCAGTGTGAGACGCCTGGGTGTCAGACAGGTAAGCGAGCCCGAGCGTGGACATGCACAACCCAATCAACTCGTAGAACGTCACATACACCAGCTTGCGTTTCAGACCCTGCACAGCGCTTTCCTCCAACATCACGACATGATTGCGCGAAGTTTGCTTCACCCTGCTTGACAGTAAAAGTCAGCAGCTGTCAGATGAGCTGACAGGAGAGCCCGATGAATTTTTCCAGCGACAATATTCAGCTGTTTCTGAGCGTACTCGACCAAGGGTCGTTCTCAGCGGCCGCACGCACACTCAAGCGCGTACCCTCAGCTGTGAGCATGGGCATTGGCAACCTGGAGGCCGAGCTTGGCTACAGCCTGTTCGACAGGGGCGCAAGGGAAGTGCGCCCCACCGCGCAGGCCTTGGCACTGGAGCCGCATGCCAGGCTGATAGCCGAGCAACTTGGGCTGCTGCAGGTGCATGCGTTGGAGTTGTCGCGCGGGCTGGAAAGCAGCCTCACGCTGGCGGTAGCCCCTGATATCGATCACGGCCCGCTGCTGGCGGCCATCGCCCGGCTGGGTGAACGCTATCCCCTGCTGGACATCACCTTGCTCAGCGCCCCTCAGGAAGAAGCGCTGCAATTGCTGGACAGCGGTCGTGCAGACCTGTGCGTGGCCTTCGCCGGTTTGCAGGTGGAGGGCCACCGCGGCTTTCAATTCATAGGTGAAGAGTCGCTGGTAGCGACCCTGGCCCCCACCCACCCTGCCCTGGACGGCGGCGCCATACACTACCTGGAGGACCTGACCCGGGTTCGGCAGATTCTGGTGCGCAGCCGCGACCTGCCGTTGGCAGACCCGCGCCCCCTGATCGGCGCCGCGCATTGGTCCACCGACAGCTTTGACCTTGCCCTGCAGATGGTCCAGGCCGGCCTGGGCTGGGGTGACCTGCCACTGTCCAGGGTGGCGCCATTGCTGGCCAGCGGCCGGCTGGTGAGGCTGCACTTTCGCAACACACGCAACGCGCTGCAGCTGCCGGTGCATATCCTCTGGCGCAAGCAGCAGCCGCTGCAACAAGCTGCGCGGCTGCTGATCGAACAGCTGGCAGCCTGCTGAACGCCGTTTGTCGAAACGCCCTTAAGAAATTTCCGTAGGTGTATCAACCTTTTACCGGGTGAGCCGATACCCCGGTCGACAGGCCCCGCAGTGCGTCATGAGCGCACGGCGCCCTCCCCTCATTGGCTCAAGGTCTCGAAACATGAACCTGAAATTTCGCCACAAGATCCTGCTCAGCGCCTGCGGTGTCGTGGTGCTGGCATTCGCCCTGTTCACCCTCTACAACGATTATCTGCAACGCAACACCATCCGCCAGAACATCGAAGCCTCGGTGGAACAGTCGGGGGCGCTGACGGCCAGCAGTGTGCAGAACTGGATGGGCGGGCGCATTCTGGTGCTGGAAAACCTGGCCCAGGATATTGGCCTGCTGGGCGCCGGCAACGAGCTGGCCGGGTTGATCGAGCAGCCCTCGTACACTCGCAACTTCCTCTTCACCTACTTTGGCCAGGCCAACGGCAACTTCACCCAGCGCCCCGATGCACAGATGCCCGCAGGTTATGACCCCAGGCAGCGACCATGGTATGGCGTGGCTGCCAGCGCAGGGCAGACTGTACTGACAGCACCCTACCAAGGTGCCGTAGGCGGCCTGATGGTAACCGTCGCCGTGCCCGTCAAGAGCAAGGCCAATGGCGAGATGATGGGCGTGGTGGGGGGCGACGTGAGCCTCGATACCCTGGTCGAAATCATCAACTCGGTCGACTTTGGCGGCATTGGCCACGCCTTCCTGGCAGACAGCACTGGCCAGGTGATCGTAAGCCCCGATAAAGACCAGGTCATGAAGAACCTGAAAGACATTTACCCCGGCAGCAACCTGCGGGTCGCTGCAGGCATGCAGGATGTCACCCTCAACGGCCAGGAGCGCCTGATTTCGTTTGCTCCGGTTGCCGGCCTGCCGTCGGCGCAATGGTACATTGGCCTGTCGATCGACAAGGACAAGGCCTACGCCGCACTCAGCCAGTTCCGCACCTCTGCAATCATTGCAATGCTCATCGCCGTGGCGGCCATCGCCGCTGTGCTCGGCATGCTGATCCCGGTGCTGATGCGGCCGCTGACTACCATGGGCCGTGCGATGCGCGATATTGCCGAGGGCGAAGGCGACCTCACCCGCCGCTTGGTGGTGCAGAACCAGGATGAGTTCGGTGAGGTGGCAGCCTCCTTCAACCGGTTCGTCGAACGCATTCATGCGTCCATCAGCGAAGTATCGTCGGCCACGCGCCTGGTTCACGACCTGTCCGAGAAAGTGGTCAGTGCATCCAACGCGTCCATCAATGGTTCTGAAGAGCAGAGCATGCGCACCAACAGCGTGGCCGCAGCGATCAACGAGCTGGGGGCTGCGACCCAGGAAATTGCCCGCAATGCCGCCGATGCATCGCAGCACGCCAGCGGCGCCAGCGAGCAGGCCCATGGTGGCCGGGCGGTTGTCGAAGAGGCGATCAGCGCCATGACCGCCTTGTCGCAACGCATCAGCGAGTCCTGCGCGCAGATCGAGACGCTCAACGCCAGTACCGATGAAATCGGCAAGATCCTCGACGTGATCAAGGGCATCTCCCAGCAGACCAACCTGCTGGCCCTCAACGCGGCAATCGAGGCAGCACGTGCAGGTGAAGCGGGCCGCGGGTTCGCCGTGGTGGCCGACGAAGTGCGCAACCTGGCACACCGTACCCAGGAGTCGGCAGAAGAAATCCACCGCATGATCACCAGCCTGCAGGTGGGTTCGCGGGAGGCCGTGCACACGATGAACACCAGCCAGGTGTCCAGCGAGCAGACGGTACAGGTTGCCAACCAGGCGGGCGAACGCCTGGCCAGCGTCACCCAGCGGATCGGTGAAATCGATGGCATGAACCAGTCGGTCGCCACCGCTACCGAAGAGCAGACCGCTGTTGTTGAAAGCCTGAACCTGGACATTACCCAGATCAACGCGCTGAACCAGCAAGGGGTGGAAAACCTCAACGAAACCCTGCTGCACTGTGACCAGCTGGCTCAGCAGGCCGGGCGCTTGAAGCAACTGGTGGGCAGCTTCAGGATCTGACCCAGCAGGGGTGGCGCAACCTGGCGCCACCCCTGGTTATAACCTAATAACGAACAAGTCTATTTGGCTATAAAAAAATCTATATGCTGGCTGCATCCGATAACGGGCAAAGCTGGGCAGTCGAGTAGCGTATGGATGTAGGTTCTTTTGGATTCACCATTGCAGGGCTGGTTGTAGGCTTCATCGTCGGCATGACCGGGGTAGGTGGCGGCTCGCTGATGACCCCGATCCTGTTGTGGTTCGGCATCAACCCGGCCACGGCCGTTGGCACCGACTTGCTCTACGCGGCCATCACCAAGGCCAGCGGCGTGTGGGTACATGCGCGTAACAAGAACATCGACTGGAAGATAACGGGCCTGCTCAGCCTGGGCAGTGTACCGGCCGCGGCGCTGACCCTGTGGTTTCTCAGCACTCTGCACACAGACACCACGGCGGTGAACGCCATCATCAAGCAGGGCCTCGCTGTGGTGTTGATCCTCACCGCGCTGGCGATCCTGTTCAAGTCCCGCCTGCAGGCCTTTGCCAGCCGCCATGCCGGCGACCACTATCACCTGAGCGACCGTAGCCTCAATACCCTGACCATCCTCACGGGGGTGGTACTGGGCGTGATGGTCACGCTTACGTCCATCGGCGCCGGTGCCTTGGGCACGGTGGCGCTGTTCCTGCTCTACCCTTTCCTGATCACCCGTCGCCTGGTAGGCACAGAGATCGCCCACGCCGTCCCGCTTACGCTGGTGGCCGGCCTGGGGCATGCCGGCATGGGCAACATGGACTGGTCGCTGCTGGGTTATCTGCTGCTGGGTTCGTTGCCAGGCATCTACCTGGGCAGCCATCTCACCGGACGGATCTCGGACCGTGTGCTGCGCCCCTGCCTGGCTGCGATGCTGTTGCTGATCGGCTACAAGCTGGCGTTTTGAGGCTCAGCTGACCCGCAGGCGCCACTGACCGGTAAAGGCGAGCTGCAGGCGCGATAATGGCAGGATGTCGATGCGCTGGGCTGCACTGAGTGGGCAGCCCAGCACCTGTACCAGCACAGCGCGTATCACCCATGGGTGAGTCACTGCCAACCACGCCCCTGGCCTGTCGAAGGTCACCAGCCATGCCGCCATGCGCTGGCACAGCGCAGCGAAGGACTCGCCACCGTGCACCGTGCTGGCCGGGTCCTGCAGCCAGTCAGCAAGCGCCTGCGGTTGCTCTGCCTGCAACTGCTTCAGCGGCATCCCCTGCCAGTCACCGAGGTCGCAATCGGCCAACAACGGCGCTACCCGTGCGTTTCCGAACCTGCTTGCCGTTTCGCGTGCGCGCTGCTCAGGTGCTGTGATCACGTGTGTATCTGGCGGCGTCTCGAAGGCTTGCCAGGCTGACTGGACCAGGAGGTCGCCAGGTGCGGGCAGGCACCCGGCCTTCTGCGACTGGGTCAAGGCATGGCAAACGAGGGTAAGGTGCGTGGCTTTCAATGCTGAGGTCTCGCGGAAACAAGCGTACGGTTTAGCACGCCTGCTGCCCGGACATCAAAGGCAGCCGCCCCAGGAGCGGGGCGGCCGGTGCGTCAGAAGTTGATATTCAATGCCATGAACAGCGCCCTGCCCGGCTGGTTGTAGGTGTTGGCACCTGAGGTGCTGGCATTGCCACCGCGCAGGATCTGCTTGTCGAATACGTTGTTCACACCCACCCGCACATCGTAGTTGGCATTGAATGTGTAGCCTGCACTGACATCCACCAGGCCGTAGGCGTCTACATCCTGCTGCGCACTGGCATCGTAGTCCTGTTGGGTGCGGTAGTTGTAGGACGGCGACTTCTGCTTGCCGAACCAGGTCCCCGCCACCTGCAACGACAGCTGCTCGGTAGCGCGCCAGTCCAGGGTAGTATTGACGGTGAAGCGCGGGATCACCGAGAGCGGCTCCCCCGTTTCACGGCTGTGGTTGTCCAGCATCCAGGTTAGGTTGGTATTCCAATCCAGGGTGGGCGTCAATTCGACGAAGTAGTTGCCCTCGATGCCCTCCACGCGCGCCTTGCCGGCGTTGTCCCACCGGGTCACACGGCTACCTGTGCCGAGGGTATACAGCACATCGGTATCGCCGATGATCTTGTTTTTATAGTCATTGCGAAAGTACGTGGCACTGGTGCGCCAGCTGCCTTGGTCGTATTGCAGCCCGATTTCCTTGTTGACGCTGATTTCAGGCTTGAGGTCCGCGTTACCCTGCAGGTAGCAACCGCCCCGGTTGGTTTGCAGGACACTGCAGCCGTTGCCTCGGCTGTACAGCAGGTAATTGGGGTTCGACTGGTACAGGTTCGGGGTCTTGTAAGCCCGTGCGATGCCGCCCTTGAGCGACAATGCGTCAGTCAGCTTGTGCGAAAGGTTAAGGCTGGGGCTGAAGTTGTCGCCGAAAGTTTCGTGGTGGTCGAAACGCAGGCCAGGCGTGACGGTCGTATTGCCAACCACGATGTTGTCTTCGACGAAAAACGCATGGCTGCGGGCCGTCATCTTGGAGTTGCTGCGCTCGAAGCCGGCAATACTTCCATCCCCGGCAGGGTCAGAACTCTGCGGGCGTAACGAGCCTTGGTCATTGAGCGCCTCGTACAGGTACTCGCCACCCAGGGTCAGTACGTGTTCGGTGCTGCCCAGTGCAAACGGCAGGTTCACCTCACTGCTCAACCGGGTGTTGCGCAACCGCGACATGGCAGCGCCTTCGCCACTGGGGGCACCCTCCGTGCGGCCTGCCAGGCCTTCGTTGAGGCGCCAGTTACGGACGTACTCGTAGCCTAGCGAGGTTTTGCTGGTGCCCCAGGTGAAATCCCCAAGGTGCGTGAGGTCGTAAGTGCTGCGCTGCATGATATTGGTTTCATGGCCATAGAGGCTGGACACAAAATCGACATCACCACCGCCGTTGCTGTTCATGGTATCGCCCGCGAACACATTGCCCTGACGGCTGTAGCCCGCACTGGCTTCGAGACGATGCTCATCGTTAAGCCTCAAGCTCGCCAGGCCATTGATGTCCTTGTTGCGCACACCTTCGCGGCCCGCCACCAACGCGCTGGTGGCGTGGCCGTCGTTGATGTCCAGGTCGTCGGCATCGGTTTTGGCCAAGCCCCCGTAAACCCGCAGGCCAAGGTTTTCGGTAAGGCCGCCGCTCAGGTTGAAGTTGGCCCGCCGGCTGGCGCCTTCGGCGCTGTCTTCAGGCAATTGGGTGTACAGGCTCACGCCACCCTTGAGTTCATCGGAAGGGCGTTTGGTGATGATGTTCACCACCCCGCCCATGGCGCCTGAGCCGTAGCGGGCGGCAGCCGGACCGCGCAGGATCTCGATGCGCTCGACTGCCTCGGCCGGCACCCAGTTGGTTTCCCCACGGGTGTCACGGTCGCCGTTCCAGCCATAACGTACCGCGTTGCGGGCGTTGGACGGCTTTCCGTCGATCAAAATCAAGGTGTTTTCAGGGCCCATGCCGCGCAGGTCGATCTGCCGGTTGTTGCCCCTCGCACCGCTTGCACTGTTACCGGTCAGGTTCACACCCGGCTCGCGGCGGATGATATCGGACAAGTCATTGGCTGGTGGGTGGCGCTTGATGTCTTCAGCCGTGATGATCGAGGTGCCCAGTGCTTGCCGGGCTTCACGCTCGGCTGTGATCAGTGTGTCCTGAATCACCAGGGCGTTGTCGGCAGATTGGGCATTCAGAACCTCACCCTTATCGTCGGTCGAGGTGGCGGTGGCCATCACGGCCGGTGACACCAGCGAGAAAAGCACCAGGGCCAGGCTGTTGGGTGAAGTTCTGCACTGCATCGGTACATCTCCTGCTGTTCAAGGGCGAAACGGCGCACCCGGGGTCACCGGGAGCCCTCGCCCACCGGCCCGCACTGCTCGAGTGGCCAACAGGGATGGAAAATACATTTATTCTCAATTGTGTTTATATCGTATTTACGAAATTTACACCTTCGCAACGGAACCTTCTACAAAGCTGCGACAAGCGTTCACAAGGGCTCCATGCCCCAGGCTCCCTGGCCATCCAAGCGCAGTCGATGGGTATGCAGCCCGGCGAGCGTACTGCGGTGCCCCACACTGACAAGCAAGGCGCGTGGCATCTGCTGCCGAAGCAGGGAATACATGGCGTGTTCCAGGCCCTCGTCCATTGCCGATGTGGACTCATCGAGAAACACCACCGCAGGGCGATTGAACAGTACGCGTGCGAAGGCAAGACGCTGCTGTTCACCGAGGGACAGCACGCCTGACCAGTCGCATTGGGTGTCGAGCTGGTCGCGCAAGTGGCTCAGGCTCACCTGGCTCAGCACCTGCGCCACCCGCTGTTCATCACTGAGCGAGTAAGTGGCCGGGTAAGCGATGATGGTGCGAAGATTCCCCAAGGGCAGGTATGGGCGCTGTGAAAGGAACAGCGCATGCAGGCCTGGAGGACGCCGCACCGCACCGTCAGCGTAAGGCCACAGACCTGCCAGCGCGCGTAGCAACGTGGTCTTGCCGCTGCCCGAAGCACCCTGAATCAACAGTGCATGGCCAGCACGCAGGTCCAGATGGAGGTCTGAGATCAGCGGGATGCCGTCCGGACGCCTGACCTGCAACCCCTCAACATGCAGCCCATCGGGCTGGTCGCTCACCTCGGGGCGGGGTAACGCCCTCGCCTGCTGGTTAGCATTTAAAAAGCCGGTCAGACGATTCAGGGTGGCCCGGTACTGGGCAAATGCATCGTAGGACTCACGGAAGAACGACAGCGAATCTTGCACCTGACCAAACGCCTGCGAGGTCTGCATCACATCGCCCAGCTTGATCGCACCACTGAAAAACCGGGGAGCCTGGAGAATGAAGGGGAACACCACTGCAACTTGGCTTACCCCCAGGTTGAAACCGCTGAACTTGAGGTTTCTGAAAACAAGCGCCCAGGCATTGAGGATCAATGCGCCGAACCGGCCTAGCAGCGTGTGTCGCTCAAGCGTGCCACCTTGATAGAAAGCGATGTTCTCCGCGTTCTCGCGCATGCGCATCAAGGCGTAACGGAAGTTGGCGGTGAGTTTTTCGTTGAGGAAGTTGAGCTTGATGAGTGGCTTACCCAAGCGGAAGGCTACCCAGGTGGCCAATAGCACGTACACGTACACTGCAAACACCATGGCCCTTGGGATGTCGATACCGGAAACCGTCAGCGGCGCCGATAACCCCCAGAGGATGCCGGTAAAGGCGACCAGTGAAACCAGAGCGCTCACAGCCCCTAAGGCCAGCGTCAGGGAGCTGCTGACGAACACGCTGGCATCCAGCTCGATCCGCTGATCCGGGTTGTCCACGGGCTCACTCACGAAACGACCTCGGTAGTAGGCGTCGTCCTGGGTCCAGTCACGGGTCAGGCGCTCGGTAAGCCAAACCCTCCACCTGATGCTGAAAGCCTGGCTAACGTAGAAAGCGACCAACGAGCGCAGCACGTGGATGGTAGCCAGTATCGCGAACACGCCAAGCAGTGACCAGAACGCAGTTTGGTCAAGGCCCTGCAGCGCACTGTAGAAGCCGTTGTACCAGTATGAAAACAGCACTTCCAGGCGGACCGAAAACAGCGTCAGTATCAGCAGCGCAGCGAAGCCCAGCAGGGGCTTCCAGCTGCGCCTGGGGTTGAAATACGGGCCTGCCACCTGCCAGAACTGCTGGCCCCAGCGCGCGTAGCGAACAGCCAGGGCCGCCGTGATGGCGAAGCAGACGAACGTAATAAACGAGGCAATTGCAAGCCAGGTCAGGCTCTGTTGCAGGGCCTGGTGCCAGTTCATTTCCATGATGAAGTACCCTTGCGGAGTTTCCGCGAGCGTAGCATCGGCCCAGCAGGCATCAGGCATAGATGACGCAGGTTTCATGTTTGCGCCAAGGTTTAATAACCCACAAAGACAAAACCCCTACCTGCCTGCGCAGATAGGGGTTTTGCGAAATGAATCTTGACGATGACCTACTCTCACATGGGGAAACCCCACACTACCATCGGCGATGCATCGTTTCACTGCTGAGTTCGGGATGGGATCAGGTGGTTCCAATGCTCTATGGTCGTCAAGAAATTCTGTTGCCAGAAGGTCTTGGTAGACACTCCAGCGAATCCGGATATGTGATGTTTGTGAATCGCGAACTTTCGGTTCGTAGCGTCTTCACCACCGCAATCTGCTTAAGCAAATTGCTTGGGTGTTATATGGTCAAGCCTCACGGGCAATTAGTATTG
>NZ_JACVVG010000060.1:0-23839 GCF_016647875.1 Pseudomonas sp. S36
TCAAGGAGTTTTGCGTTCCGTTGTCGCTGGAAGTGGGGCGCATTATAAGGGCATTCGAGAGGGCGTCAACCGTTTATTTCAATGAATTGGAATAACAAGGTTTGCAGCCGGGTTGAGGCGGGCACCTACAAGCCCTCACCCACCCCTTCCCCGCCCCCGCACAATCCGAGGCAGAACCCTGGAAACCCCAGGAACCCTCAATACCATCAGCAAGGCGCCCACACATGCATAGATCGCCCACTCCCTCAGGTCCGAACGCACGATCCACAAATAGTGCAGCAGCCCCAGGCCGAGTATCACATAGACCGAGCGGTGCAGCCTTTTCCAGCGGGCGCCCAGCCGGCGTTGGCTGTAACGGTTCGAAGTAACCGCTAGCGCCAGCAGCCCAATGAACCCGAGCGTACCCACAATAATGTAGGGCCGTTTGCGCAGCTCAACTGCAAGCTGCCCCCAGTCCAGCCCCAAGATGAAGAACAGGTATGCCAGCACGTGCAACACGATGTAGGCAAATACCCACAACCCTAACTGCCGCCGGATCACCACCCAGCCCGCCCAACCGGTGATTCTCTGGAGAGGTGTCATGCTCAGCGTCACCAGCAGGAATGTCAGCGCACCAAGCCCAAGACGGTCCATCAGGATCTTGCCTGGATCCGGGCCCAGCAGGTTCATCGCTGCTTCATACAGCCACCAACCCGGGAGCAGGCAACCCACCGCGAAAATGGCCAGGCGTAACCAGGGGTAGCGCATCAGTAGTTCTTCCGCAGGTCGAGCCCGGTATACAGCGACGCCACTTCATCGGCATAACCATTGAACATCTGTGTCTGCCGTACATTCGGGCTGAACAGCCCGCTGGGCAGCCGCCGTTCACGCGCCTGGCTCCAGCGGGGGTGGTCCACGGTGGGGTTCACGTTGGCGTAGAAGCCATATTCATCCGGTGCGAGCCCTTCCCAGGTGGTGCCCGGCTGTTCGGCTACCAGGCTGATACGCACGATCGACTTGATGCTCTTGAAACCGTACTTCCACGGCACCACCAGGCGCAGGGGCGCACCGTTCTGGTTGGGCAGCTCACGGCCGTACATGCCGACCGCAAGAATCGCCAGCGGGTGCATTGCCTCATCCAGGCGCAGCCCTTCCCTGTAAGGCCAGTCGATCAGGGCGAAGCCGGACCGTTGCCCAGGCATGTGCTCCGGGTCTTTGAGTGTTTCGAAGCGCACGAAACGCGCGTTGGACGTTGGCTGCACCTGCTTGAGTATCTGGGCCAGCGGGAAGCCCAGCCAGGGTATGACCATCGACCATGCCTCCACGCAGCGCAACCGATAGATACGTTCCTCGAGCTGGTAGGGTTTGACGAAGTCTTCCAGTGCATAGCGCCCTGGCTTGGCCACCTCCCCATCGACCACAATGCTCCAGGGCTCGGTTTGCAGGCTGTCGCCATTGGCCGCCGGGTCACCCTTATCAGGGCCGAACTCATAGAAGTTGTTGTAATGGGTGGCGTCCTTGTAAGGCGTGATCGCCTCTGCGTCAGCCGTTACTGCCTGCCAGCGGGTATTGTGCAGCTTGTCGGTGAACCACCCTGGCGCGCGCCCGGCCTGAACATCGGCATAGCGCGAGGCTTCGGCCGCGCTCGCGCCGCGCGGCAAAGCGCCCAGGGCCAAGCCAGCCAGCGAACCGCCGACAAGCGCACGACGAGAAAGGTAGATGCCTTCGGGCGTGATCTCCGATGCCTTGCACTCGGAAGACCTGGGAAGCTTGATAAGCATGAGCGGCTCCACAGCACTGGATAACGGATGTACCAGTAGGACTATGGAGCCGGAGGGTTATTCCATCATTAAATGTTTGTCACGCCTTTCGCCGGCGTGCCCGCAGCAGGAACTGGATTGGCCCCGAGGCGGCATAGGCGAGGAAGATCAGCAACAGAATGCGCGGTGGGTCACTGAATACCACGGCAAACACCAGCACCACGGCAAGGATGGCCACGAATGGCACACGGCCTTTCAGGTCCAGTTCCTTGAAGCTGTTGTACTTGATGTTGCTCACCATCAGCATGCCAGCAGCAGCCACCAGCAGCGCCACCAGGAACGAGAGCTTGGAGCCCTGGATACCATAGTCGCTGAAAGCCCAGACGGTACCGGCAACCACACCTGCAGCCGCCGGGCTGGCCAGGCCGATGAAGTAACGCTTGTCGGCAGTGCCCACCTGGGTATTGAAGCGCGCCAGGCGCAACGCAGCGCCGGCCACATAGATGAAGGCGACCATCCAGCCGACCTTGCCCATGTCACCCAGTGCCCAGCCGAAGGCGAGCAGTGCCGGGGCCACGCCGAAGGCGACCATGTCGGACAGCGAGTCATACTCGGCGCCAAAGGCGCTTTGTGTGTTGGTCATGCGGGCCACGCGGCCATCGAGACCGTCAAGCACCATGGCGACGAAAATCGCGATGGCGGCGAATGCGAAATACTTGCTCGCTTCGCGCGGGTCACCAGCACTGAGCGCGCTCTGGGCGCTCATCGAGCTGATGATGGAGTAGAAACCGGCAAACAGGTTGGCGGTGGTGAACAGGTTGGGCAGCAGGTAGATGCCACGGTGGCGCACCTTGCGCCCTTCGGCGTCATGCCCTTCTTCAACGTGCTCATCGACAGGTAGCAGGCTTTCGGCGTCGGAGGGCTTGTTCGGCTCTTCGGGACGTTCGCTCATGGAGGGTACCTTGCAACAGGGTGGAAAAGGTTCGACACGGGCCTGCTAAACAGGTTCTGACGGCAGGCCACTGGTCTGCTTTATACCAGAAGCTGGCTGCCAGAACGAAAAAACGCGGCCGGGGCCGCGTTTTTTAATCATTCGACAAACCTTAGTTCTTGGTCTTGTCGACGATTTTGTTAGCCGAGATCCACGGCATCATCGAACGCAGTTGCTCGCCGATGATTTCGATGCCGTGAGCGGCGTTGTTGCGGCGCTTGGCGGTCATCGATGGGTAGTTGGTAGCACCTTCGGAGATGAACATCTTCGCGTATTCGCCGTCCTGGATGCGCTTGAGTGCATTGCGCATGGCCTTGCGGGATTCTTCGTTGATGACTTCCGGGCCGGTGACGTATTCACCGTATTCGGCGTTGTTGGAGATCGAGTAGTTCATGTTGGCGATGCCGCCTTCGTACATGAGGTCAACGATCAGCTTCAGTTCGTGCAGGCACTCGAAGTAGGCCATTTCAGGCGCGTAGCCTGCTTCGACCAGGGTTTCGAAACCGGCTTTGACCAGCTCGACGGTACCGCCGCACAGAACAGCCTGCTCGCCGAACAGGTCGGTTTCGGTTTCGTCCTTGAAGGTGGTTTCGATGATGCCGGTACGGCCACCACCTACGCCCGAAGCGTAGGACAGGGCAACGTTCTTGGCATTGCCGGAGGCGTCCTGGTAGATGGCGATCAGGTCAGGGATACCGCCGCCCTTGACGAACTCGGAACGCACGGTGTGGCCCGGTGCCTTCGGCGCGATCATGATCACGTCGAGGTCTGCACGCGGAACAACCTGGTTGTAGTGGATCGAGAAGCCGTGGGAGAAGGCCAGGGTAGCGCCCTTCTTGATGTTCGGCTCGATTTCGTTCTTGTACAGCGCGCCCTGGAACTCGTCCGGGGTCAGGATCATGACCAGGTCAGCCGCAGCGACAGCGGTGGCAACGTCGGCGACTTTCAGGCCGTGGGCTTCAGCCTTGGCAACGGTAGCCGAACCTTTACGCAGACCGACGGTAACGTCTACACCGGAGTCCTTCAGGTTGCACGCTTGTGCGTGGCCCTGGGAACCGTAGCCGATGATGGCGACTTTCTTGCCCTGGATGATGGAAAGGTCGCAGTCTTTATCGTAGAAAACTTTCATGAAATACCCCTGGTTATATCTCGGCCCCTGCGGAGCCATCGCTAATTTGTTGTTGAATTCAGATGCTGAGCACTTTGTCGCCACGGGCAATGCCGGTAACGCCACTGCGCACGGTTTCGAGAATCGATGCGGTGCCGATGGCCTGGATGAAGCTGTCCAGTTTGTCGCTGGTACCGCTCAGTTGCACGGTGTACACACTGGCAGTGACATCGACGATCTGGCCACGGAAGATATCCGTGGTGCGCTTGATCTCGGCACGCTGGGCACCGGTGGCCTTGACCTTGACCAGCATCAGTTCGCGCTCGATATGGGCGCTTTCCGACAGGTCGACCAGCTTGACCACCTCGACCAGCTTGTTCAGGTTCTTGGTGATCTGTTCGATCACTTCATCATGGCCAACGGTGGTCAGCGTCAGACGCGACAACGTTGGGTCCTCGGTCGGCGCCACGGTCAGGCTTTCGATGTTGTAGTTGCGCTGGGAGAACAGGCCGACCACACGGGACAAGGCACCGGGTTCGTTTTCCAGCAGCAGGGAAATGA
The DNA here is from genome assembly GCF_016647875.1 of Pseudomonas sp. S36. Classification (NCBI taxonomy): domain Bacteria; kingdom Pseudomonadati; phylum Pseudomonadota; class Gammaproteobacteria; order Pseudomonadales; family Pseudomonadaceae; genus Pseudomonas; species Pseudomonas sp. S36. Next base: position 4,400 of record NZ_JACVVG010000060.1, read on the forward strand.
TATGCCGCATATCAGGTACGCTCCGTCTTGCTCAGCCACATGTCACGCATCGAGCCATCCTTGATCTGCATTGGATAGACGTGCTCGCTGCGGTCGATCGCGATGTCGATGAACACCAGGCGATCCTTCATCGCGAAGGCTTCCTCGAGCTTGGGCTTGAGGTCCTTCAGGCTGGTGATGCGGATACCCACGTGGCCATAGGCCTCGGCCAGCTTGATGAAGTCAGGCAGCGACTCGACATACGAGTGGGAGTGACGACCGTTGTAGGCCATGTCCTGCCACTGGCGCACCATGCCCAGCACGCCGTTGTTCATGTTCACGATCTTGACCGGCAGGCCATACTGCATGCAGGTGGACAGCTCCTGGATATTCATCTGGATGCTGCCTTCACCGGTAACGCAGGCCACGTCCTGGTCCGGGAAGTTGAGCTTGATGCCCATCGCCGCCGGAAAGCCAAAGCCCATGGTGCCCAGGCCACCGGAGTTGATCCAGCGGTTAGGCTTGTTGAAGCGATAGTACTGGGCAGCGAACATCTGGTGCTGGCCCACGTCCGACGTCACGAAAGCATCGCCGTTGGTCACTTCGCACAGGGTCTGGATGACCTTCTGCGGCTTGATGACGTTGCCATCGCCCTTGTCGTACGGGAACAGTTCGCCATCACCGCGCCATTCGTCGATCTGCTTCCACCAGGCGTCCAGCGAGGCCTTGTCAGGCTGCTCGCCGATTTCCTTGAGGATACCGAGCATTTCGCCCAGCACGCTGTCGACCGGGCCTACGATAGGCACATCGGCCTTGATCATCTTGGAGATCGAGGCAGGGTCGATGTCGATGTGGATGATCTTGGCGTTCGGGCAGAACTTGGCCGGGCCGTTGACCACACGGTCGTCGAACCGCGCACCGACTGCAAAGATGACGTCGGCATTGTGCATGGCCATGTTGGCCGTGAAGCTGCCGTGCATACCGAGCATGCCGAGGAACTGGCGGTCGGTACCCGGGAAGCCGCCCAAGCCCATCAGGGTGTTGGTGACCGGCAGGTTCAACGACTTGGCGATTTCCGTCAGGGCCTCAGAGCCACCACCCAGAATCACACCGCCACCGGCATAGACGATCGGGCGCTTGGCCGCCAGCAGCATTTCTGCAGCCTTGCGGATCTGCCCGGAGTGCCCACGGACGGCCGGGCTGTAGGAGCGCAGCTTGACCTTCTTCGGGTAGACGTACTCGAACTTTTCAGCCGGGTTGGTCATATCTTTTGGAATGTCGACCACGACCGGGCCTGGGCGACCGGATTGCGCCAGGTAGAACGCCTTTTTCAGAATCTCCGGGATCTCGGTGGGGTTCTTGATCATGAAGCTGTGCTTCACGATAGGCCGCGAGATACCGATCATGTCGGTTTCCTGGAAGGCATCGGTACCGACCATGGTGCTGGGCACCTGGCCAGACAGGATGACCATCGGGATCGAGTCCATGTAGGCCGTGGCGATGCCGGTGATGGCATTGGTCGCCCCCGGGCCGGACGTTACCAGCACCACGCCGGCCTTGCCGGTGGCGCGGGCGTAGCCGTCCGCCATATGGGTGGCCGCCTGCTCGTGACGAACCAGGATGTGCTCGACTTCCGGTTCTTTGAACAGCGCGTCATAGACATGCAGGAGAGCACCACCAGGGTACCCGTAGATGTGCTTAACGCCTTCGTCACGCAAGAAGCGGACGACCATCTCAGCGCCAGATAAAAGCTCCACGTTGTTCACCTCTAAAACGCCAGAATACCGCCCCAACCGGGCGGGTCTTAATAGGTTTACTGCCAAGCAGAGCATGAGCGAACGTCAGCACTGACTGAGCAAGTATTGGGAGCACCCCAGAGTGTTGCGGGGCTTTCCCACCCAGCGCGAGGTAACGCGTTGCGGGGTGTAACAGGTCGGCGCGGGTGTGCGCCTCATGATCTGCTTAGCGGGTCTGCTTCTGGCAGTCCCTCTAAAGCGGAGATTGGATTCTTGTGATTAAGCGCCTACAAGTCAAGAAAAATTATTGCCAATTTTTCCTCAAGATGAATTCTTGCCACCACTAAAAATCTCTTAAGCAGCAGAAATAATAAGATTTCCATAAAAAAGGGCCACAATCTGCGGCCCTTGAAGGAAAATTGGAAGAAATCAGGCTTTAGCAGCGATCAATTGGTCAAACACTGCCAACAGCCGGCGCAGCTCCCGGCTTTGCTCGGGCCGGTCGGCAAACACGGTTTCGGCCATTACCAGAATGCCCGAGGCGCTGGGCAGCGGGTGGCCCAGCTCGATGATGATCTTCATGCGAGGCAGGAAAATCCATTGCATCCACTGCTCGAAGCTCAGGGTATCGACGGCGAACGGTACCGTGCTCTCCAGTGCCTCGTCACGCGGCGCTTCATCGTCCCACCAGCCCTGCACCTGCATTTCGCGCTCGATCAGCATCAGGTGATCAGCGATGTCGAGCACCCGCTGCTCGACTGTCACGAACTCACCCGCGCTTTCTGCCGCGCCAATGCCGCACCGGCACTGTCACCCTGCTTGTCACGGGCCTGGGCAATGGTGTTCCACAACTCGGCCTGCAGGCTGGGGCGGCCATTGGCGTACGTCAGGGCGCGACGGGCCAGCTGCTCGGCTTGCGCCGCATCCCCCTGCGACAGACGCACCTGCGCCAGGCGGTAGAGCACCTGCGGCTCGCGCGGTGCTATGCGCTGCGCCCGCTCCAGGCTCGAGGCGGCGCCGTTGAAGTCGCCACTGCCCTGCTGCGACTGGGCGGTGGTCAGCAAGGCCAGTACCGGGCCGTCCAACTGCTCGTCAGCCGAAAGCCCGCCACTGGCACTGCTGCGCGGGATGCCGGTCGGCGCGCTGCTGGCCTTGGGGGCACTCATCGACGCGATGTCGAACGGCTCGTCGGCGATCGGATTGGGGTCGGTGGCCACAGGCGCCGAGGCAGCCGGCTCCGAAGTGATCGGCCCTGCCGAAACAGGCCCGGTGCTGATGGGCGCTGCGCCGTTGGAGGCCGGGAAGGTCTGGATGCCAGAGGCACCCGCGCCCTGCGGGATCATCACGGTGACCCCAGAGTCTTCAGGCAGGGTTTGCGCTTGCGCGGTGCCCGCGTTGTAGCCGCCGGTCGGGCGTTTGGCCGTGACGCGTTCGCTATTGGATACGCGGGTACTGGAATCGACCACCGGGATATTGCCACGCGGGACGCTGGCGCACCCCTGGAGCACTGCCAGCGCCGTCACGGCAGGAAACAGCCACTTGTTCACGTCACACCTCTTCAATGCAGCCTGTGCTTAATTCATCCAGCCCTTGACCCAGTCCATGACCGACTCAGCCGGATTCTGCTCGCCGCCACAGGCCGCGCCGGCGGGCGGTTCGCTCCCGCGAATATACGGCATCTGCACCGCTCCCGGACAGCTGCTATCCGACCCCTGGCCGCTGTTGGGGTCGATCCACGCCTGCACCACGTTGTCGGGTTGGGGCATGTCCAGAGGCAGCGGGTCCGCCTTCTTCATGAAGCTGGTCCACACCTGCAGCGCACCCGTGGCACCTGTGAACGGGGTCTTGCCATTGTCGTCACGGCCCATCCAAACCACCGCCAGCAGGTCCTGGCTGAAACCGGAGAACCAGCTGTCACGGGAATCGTTACTGGTACCGGTCTTGCCGGCCAGGGTCAGCGTGCGCGGCAGGGTGTTGTACACCGAGCGGCCAGTACCTTCGCGCATCACCCGCTGCATGGCGTTCTGCACCAGGTAGATGGCCGCCGGGTCGAAGGTTTGCTGGATCTGGAACGGGTACCGCTTGAGCGGTTCGCCCTCAGCCGTGAGCACGCTGCGGATACCGCGCATTGGCGTGTTGAAGCCACCGTTGGCAATGGTCTGGTACATGGTCGCCACCTGCACCGGCGACATGCCGCCAGCGCCCAGCAGCATCGCGGGGAATGCCGGCCAGTCAACATCCACCCCAAGGCGACCGATGGTCTTGATCACGTTCGGCACGCCTACTTCCAGGCCAAGCTTGGCGGTGGACAGGTTGTAGGAGTTGGCCAGGCCCTGGTACAGGTAGATGGTGCCGTGCGGACGGCGGTCATAGTTTTGTGGGCGCCATACCTGGCCGTTGGCGGCTTTGACCGAGAACGGCTCGTCCTGCACCCAGCTGGTGAGCGTGTACTTGCTGGGCTGCTCCAGCGCGGTGAGGTACACCGCCGGCTTGACCAGTGAGCCGATCGGGCGCACCGCATCGATCGCCCGGTTGAAGCCGGCGAAGCCCGCCTGGCGGCTGCCGATCATCGCCTGCACCTCACCGGTTTCCGGGTTGGTGACCACCATCGCCGACTCCACCTCATCGGCACCCTTGCGCCCGGCCAGGCGCTTGAAGGTCTCGTTCATCGAGGTTTCGGCCTTCATCTGCAGGATGGGGTCGAAGCTGGTGAAGATCCGCAGGCCTTCTTCGGTCAAGTCCTCATCGCGGTAATCCTGGCGCAACTGGCGCTTGACCAAGTCCAGGAAGGCCGGGAACGAGCTGTCGGCCAGGCTGCCGCGTGCGGTCACACCCAATGGCATCTTTTTCGCGGCATCCACTTCGGCCTGGCTGGCTACACCCTGTTCGGCAACCAGGTCGAGTACCAGGTTACGCCGGGCCAGTGCCCGGTCCGGGTAACGGCGCGGGTTGTAGTAGGACGGCCCCTTGACCATGCCAACCAGCAGCGCGATCTGGTGCAGCTTGAGCTCCGACAGCGGCTGGCTGAAGAAGAACTGGCTGGCCAAGCCAAACCCATGCACCGCACGCTGGCCGTCCTGGCCGACGAACACCTCGTTGAGGTACGCCTCGAGGATTTCACGCTTGTCATAGTGCAGCTCAAGCAGCATGGCCATCATGGCTTCAGTGAGCTTGCGGCTCAGGCTGCGCTCGCTGGTGAGGTAGAAGTTTTTCACCAACTGCTGGGTGAGGGTACTGCCGCCCTGGCGCATCGAGCCGGACGAAGTATTGACCCACATGGCCCGGGCGATGGACTTGGGCGACACACCGAAGTGGCTGTAGAAGTCGCGGTCCTCGGTGGCCACCAGGGTTTCGACCAGGTACTTGGGCACCTGGTCGATCTTGATCAGAATGCGGTCTTCGAGGTTTTTCGGGTAGATACCACCGATCATCAGCGGCTCAAGTCGCACCACGTCAACGGCCTTGCCGTTGGCGCCGGACAGGCCCGCTACATAGTCGCCGGAGAACCGCACCCGTACGAACTGTGCAGGCTCCATCCCCTCATAGAACTGGAAGCCACGGGTATTGAGGTCGACGGTGTTGCCGTTGACCGCTGCCGCGCCGGGGCCATTGGCGGCACTTTCACGCCGGTAGCCCAGTGCATCGAGCTCGGTCAGGAAGTCGTCCTTGCTCAGCTTCTGCCCGGTGAACAGCTCCAGTGGCCGGGCATACACCTTGGCCGGGATCGTCCAGCGCTTGCCAGAAAACTTTTCCTGGACGACAGCATCGAGGTAAACCGCGAAGCCGGCGACGATCACCAGGGCCACCAGGCTGAGCTTCAAGGCCCAGCCCAGCCAGGCACGGGAGCGGCCGGTCGGGCGTTTTTGAGGGGTACGGGGATTTCGGGTTCGAGTCATGGCGGCGGATTATACGCACTTTACGGAGGCTGGGCAGACGGCCCGGCGGTAGGCAGGGACGGCACCATTGACCATAATGGCGCATTCGAATTCCCTGCCCCCGGAAGGATTGCCCGTGAGCCAAGCCCTGATCAATGCGCTGCAGAACCCCGCCCTGTACCCCCACCCCGTGGAGGGGTTCCAACTCATCGAGACGCATATCTCCTGGGTGCTGCTCACCGGCGAGTTCGCCTATAAGATCAAGAAGCCGATGAACTTCGGCTTTCTCGATTTCACCGGCCTGGACCAGCGCCAGCATTTTTGTAACGAAGAATTGCGCCTGAACCAGCGCCTGACCGAAGGCCTGTACCTGGACGTGCTGCCCATCACCGGCTCTGCCGAGGCGCCCCACCTGGGCGGGGAAGGCCAGGCTATCGAATATGCGCTGAAAATGCGCCAGTTCCCCCAAGGCCAGATGCTGTCCACCCTGCAAGCCAATGGCGAACTGACCGCCGAGCACATCGACCAGATGGCCCGTCAAATCGCAGAATTCCACCTGCAAGCCCCACGGGTACCGGTTGATCACCTACTGGGCACCCCAGACAGCGTCATGGCGCCCGTGGAACAGAACTTCGAGCAGATTCGCCCGTTCCTGAGTGACGCGGCCGACCTGCAGCAGCTTGACGCCTTGCAAGCCTGGGCGCGCAGCAGCTTCGATCGCCTGCACGGGCTGCTGGAGGAGCGCAAGGCCAATGGCTTCATCCGTGAGTGCCACGGCGATATTCACCTGGGCAATGCCACCTTGATCGACGGCAAGGTGGTGATTTTCGACTGCATCGAGTTCAACGAGCCCTTCCGCCTGACCGACGTCTATGCCGATACCGGTTTCCTGGCCATGGACCTTGAGGACCGTGGGCTCAAGAGCCTGGCGCGGCGCTTCATCAGCCAGTACCTGGAGCTGACCGGCGATTACGAAGGCCTGGAACTGCTCAACTTCTACAAAGCCTACCGTGCGCTGGTAAGGGCCAAGGTCGCCTTGTTCAGCATGCCTGCCGATGCCACCGGCGTGCAGCGCGCAACCACCCTGCGCACCTACCGCAATTACGCCAACCTGGCCGAAAGCTACAGCGCCATCCCTTCGCGCATGCTGGCCATCACCCACGGTGTATCGGCGGTGGGCAAAAGCCACGTCGCCATGCGCATGGTCGAAGCCCTCGGTGCCGTGCGTGTTCGTTCGGACGTAGAACGCAAGCGCCTGTTCGGTGAACAGCAGCAGGCGTCTACCGGCCAACTGAGCGCCGGCATCTATGATCAGGGGGCCAGTGCAGCCACCTATCAGCGCCTTCACCAGCTGGCCGCCACCATTCTGCGCGCAGGCTTCCCGGTGGTACTGGACGCCACCTACCTCAAGCGCGAACAACGCCAGGCTGCGGCGGAGGTGGCCAGCCAGACCGGCGTGCCGTTGCTGATACTGGATTGCCAGGCGCCGGATGCGGTGATCGCCAGCTGGTTGCAACAGCGCCAGGCCGATGCCAGCGACCCGTCGGACGCCACCCTGGAGGTGATCAAGGCCCAGCAGGCCAGCCGCGAGCCGCTGGACGCCCAGGAAGCCGGGCACAGCATGCCCGTCGATACACAGGTTGGCAGCAGCATGGACCAGGTGATCGAGCAGATCCGCCAGCGCCTGCCAGGGCTTTAACCGCCCAATGCCCCTCGCCGGTACCGATGCTGGCGAGGCATCCCACGCAGCCTTGGCAAAAGGCCGCGCATTTTTCATCCCCCGCTACACTGCTCATTGACCTGCTCGCGATTTATCCACAGGACCCGTTCAGCCATCGCAAGGAGGCTTGATGAACGATGAGTTGCAGCACCTGAAAAACCTTGGCAAAACCTCTGCCCAATGGCTGCATGCAGCCGGCATCCACAGCGTATCCGACCTGCGCAGGCTCGGTGCAGTTGGCGCTTATCAAGCGGTAAAGACACGAGGTTTTCGTGCATCCAAGGTGCTGCTGTACGCCATCGAGGGGGCTTTGCTGGACATGCACTGGAACGACCTGCCCCCTGAACGCAAGGAAGCCCTCAACCGCCAATTGGATGCCAAGGCCCCCGCACAAAAAAAAGCAAAATAATCGTAGAAAGGGGATTGACGCTGTAATGAGAATCGTTATGATTATCACAACTGGTCGCGAGACTGGTTGGATAACCTCAGAGCCCCTGGTTCGGACTCTCAGATTATCTCCTCATCAGGCTAATCACGGTTATTGACCCGGCACTTTGCCGGGTCTTTTTTTGCCCAGGATTTTTCAAAGCTGCCTACCCGGCAACGGATCAATCATCTACCGGGCAATGATCAGGGGATGCCCTCGCTCAGGATGCGCCTGCACCAGCACGTCGATCCCATATACCGCCTTCAATGCGGCCGGTGTCAGCACGGCCTGCGGCGTGGAGAATGCATGGCAGCGCCCCTGCTCCAACAACAGGATGCGGTCGCAGTAACGCGCCGCCAGGTTGAGGTCGTGCAGAATCACCAGCACTGCCGCCCCTTGGTCGGCGAAGCGGCGCACCGCATCCAGCGTGGTGTGCTGGTGCAAGGGGTCGAGCATCGATGTGGGTTCATCGAGCAACAGGGTGGCGCCGTCCTGCCCCGGCCATAATTGCGCCAGCACCCGAGCAAGGTGCACCCGCTGGCGCTCGCCGCCCGACAGCGTCAGGTAGCTGCGATCGAGCAGGTGCAATGCATCTGCAGCCTGCAGCGCTGCCTCGATGATCTGCGCATCTCGGTGCTGCCCCGTCGCGTGGGGCAGGCGCCCCATGGCCACCACTTCATCCACCCTGAAGGCAAAGCCCAGGCTGGCGACCTGCGGCAACACAGCCAGCCGTTGTGCGCGCGCCTGCCCTGGCCAGTCGCGCAGCGCCCTTCCCTGCAAGGTCACGTGGCCACGGTCAGGCTGAAGCTCGCCGCACAGCACGCTCAGCAGGCTGCTCTTGCCCGCACCGTTGGGGCCGAGTACACCGACCACTTGCCCGGGCAGTAACTGCAGGTCAATGCCGTGCAACACCGGCTGGTTGCCCCGGCGCAGGTACAGGCCCTGTACTTGCAGCATCAGGTGCGCCCCCGAATCAGCAGAACCAGAAAAAACGGCGCACCGATAAAGGCGGTGACGATGCCGATGGGCAGTTCCGCTGGGGCGAGCAACAGCCGCGCAACAAGGTCGGCCAGCAACATCAGCACGCCGCCTGCCAGCAGTGAAGCGGGCAACACCACGCGGTGATCCGGCCCTGCCAGCAGCCGCACCAGGTGCGGCACAACCAACCCAACGAACCCGATCAGCCCCGCCGCAGCCACGGCTGCCCCGACGCCCAGCGCCGTACAGAACACCAGCTCGCGCTTCAGCCGCTCCACATCGATACCCAAATGGCGGGCCTCCGACTCACCCAGCAGCAATGCGTTGAGCGCCCCGGCCCGGCGCGGCAACCACACCGCCACGGCGACAGCCACCAGCAGCAACGGCCATACCCGCTCGTAGCTGGCGCCATTGAGGCTACCGAGGTTCCAGAACGTCAGGGTGCGCAGGGTAGCGTCGTCTGCCAGGTAGCTGAACAGCCCCACGGCAGCCCCGCCGAGCGCCGTCATCGCGACGCCGGCCAGCAACATCGTGGCCACGTTGGTTTGACCGTCGCGTCGCCCCAGGCGATACACCAATGCAGTCACGGCCAGCCCTCCCAGAAACGCACAGAGCGACAGCAGGTACGGGGCCAGCGCCTCTGGCATGCCCCCCAACCAACTGCCACCGACGATGGCCACCGCCGCCCCTACCGCAGCACCCGCCGCCACACCTACCAGCCCAGGGTCCGCCAACGGGTTGCGGAAAAGCCCCTGCATGGCGACCCCCGACAATGCCAGCACTGCACCCACTGCCAGGCCGAGCAGGGTACGCGGCACACGGATTTGCCCAAGAATCATCTGGGCTTGCTGCAAACCGTCCTCGGCGATGGGCAAACCCAGCAGGCGCAGGCCCGCGCGCAGGGTGTCCAGCAGGGGCAGGCTGACAGGCCCCAGCGCCAGGGACAGCCACACCGAGAGCAGGCACAGCACGCCCAGGCAGACGAACAGGGTGCGGGGCCGAACACGTGGCCTCATGGGTTGGAGGGGGTTGGAGTTGCCGGGTAGAACGAGGTAGCCAATGCCTGCAGCGTGCTTGGCAGGCGCGGCCCCAACCCTCCCACGAGCAAGGTCGGGTCCAATGACACCAGGCGTTTCTCACGCACAGCGCGTGAAGCGGCCAGCGCCGGGTTTTCTTTCAGCAAGGCTTGCAGAGCCTGCTCATCGGCAAGCGCGCGGTCGGAGAACACGATCACATCCGGGTCCAGGGCCGCCAACGTTTCGTTGGAAAAGTTCTTGTAGCCCTGGTGTTCTGCCAGGTTGCGCCCGCCCGCCTGCGTCAGTACCCAGTCCCCCGCAGTGCCTTGCCCTGCAACAAGCGGCTTGGCCCCGGCATGCCCGACCAACAGCAACACACCCGGTGCCGGCCGCCCGGCCTGGGCGTCACGCACCTGCGCCTGAAGTGCACCGAGCTGCTGATGGTAGTTTGCCGCCAGGGCCTGCGCCTGTGCCTGCGCACCCAGTAACTGGCCGAGCCGCGCGAGGTTCTGGTCCACCGCCTGTACCTCAGCCTTGCTTGAAAACAGCTCAACCTGCACACCGGCTTTGCGGATTTGCGTCAGCACCGGCGGCGGGCCCATTTCTTCGGTGCCTACCAGTACATCCGGGCGCAGGCTGAGGATGCCTTCAGCAGACAACTGCCGCTGATACCCTACGCTCGGTAGCGACTTCAACGACGCCGGGTGCTGGCTGGTGGTATCCACACCCGCCAGGTGTGCCTCTCCGCCCAGTGCGCTGATCCATTCGCTCAAGGCCCCACCAGCGCTCACCCAGCGTTGGGGCAGTTCAGCCGCCAGCCCATGGCCAGAAAGCACAAGGCCAGCGCACAGGGCGAGCGGAGCAAATAGAAAGCGCATCATCGGTTTCCTTTCAAAGGCTGGCCACACGCCTTGTAGCGCGGGGCATTACTGCGCACCATAGGCGGCCGGACGCAGTGAGAACGGGCCATTTGATAATGGTTCGCATTGAAGCGTCAAGCCACCTTCTGTATCACGAGCTTTTCGCCATGCATTACCTTTGCCCCTCCCAAGGCCTGGCCGAAGGCCAAAGCCGCGCTTTCAGCGTAGACGACCTGCTGTTGCTGGGTGTGCGACGACAAGGCCAGGTCTACCTGTACCGCAACAACTGCCCGCACCGGGGCATACCGCTCAACAGCCTCAAGGAGACCTTCCTCGATGACAGTGCCAGCCTTATCTATTGCACGCACCATGGCGCACTGTTTCTGATCGAAACCGGCGAATGCGTGGCCGGGCCCTGCGAGGGCGAGCAATTGCAGGCCCTGGACTGCGAGGAAAACAGCCAGGGCATCTGGCTCAAGGTGTGAGCAGCACCGGCAGGCGCCGGTCGATGACAATGCCCTCGGCATCCAGGCGCGTGCCATAGGCCAGCACCTCCACCCCGGCGGCTACCGCCGCCTGCAGCGCTTCGGTGTAGGCTGCATCGATTTCCCGAGCCGGGCGCACCGCATCAATGCCGGTCAGGTTGACGCAATAAAGCTGCACCGCCCGAATGCCTTGCCGGGCAAGGGTGGCCAGCTCGCGCAGATGCTTGGCACCCCGCTGGGTCACCGCGTCCGGGAACGCCGCCGTTGTACTGTCGGGGTAGCCCAGGGTGACGCTTTTCACTTCGACGTAGGCCGGTGCGCCTTCAAACTCCAGGCGAAAGTCGATGCGGCTGCCCTCGTCGCCATAGGCCACTTCCCGGCGCAAGGCGGTGAACCCGGCCAGTTCCACGATGGTGCCTGCACGCAGGGCCTCTTCCACCAGCCCGTTGGCGCGCCCAGTGTTCACGCATGCCAGGCGGCCTTGGGGTGTTTCGCTGATTTCCCAGGTGCCTGGCAACTTGCGCTTGGGGTCGTTGGAGCGGCTGAACCACACCCGCCCACCTTCAACCATGCAATTGAGCATGGAGCCCGTGTTCGGGCAGTGGAGGGTCATCAGCTCGCCACTGGCTGTTTCGATATCCGCCAGAAACCGCTTGTAGCGGCGCAGCAGGCGGCCTTCTTCGAGTGCTGGAGAAAACCGCATCAGCCTTGCCAGCTCTGCAGGCCACGGGCGATGCGCTGCACGGCTTGTTCCAGACGCGCCAGGCTCTGGGTGTAGGCAAAGCGCACGTGATGGCCGGCCAGGTGACGACCAAAGTCCAGCCCCGGCGTGAAGGCGACGTGCTCGGTTTCCAGAAAATGCCGGCAGAAGGCGAATGCATCCCCACCGAACGCACTGATGTCGGCATACAGATAGAACGCGCCCTGGGGTTCAACGGCAATGCCGAAGCCCAGTTCACGCAATGCCGGCAGCAGGTAATCCCGCCGGCGGGCAAACTCGGCGCGGCGCGTTTCGAAAATGGCCAGGGCTTCGGGTTCGAAACAGGCCAGTGCCGCATGCTGAGCCATGCTGGGCGCACTGATGTAGAGGTTCTGCGCCAGTTTCTCGAGGTCGGCAACGGCCGCCGGCGGCGCCACCAGCCAGCCAAGGCGCCAGCCGGTCATACCGAAATATTTGGAAAAACTGTTCAGCACGAACGCCGAGTCATCCACCTCCAGCACGCTTGCGGCATCCATACCGTAGGTCAGGCCATGGTAAATCTCGTCCACCACCAGGTGGCCATGGCGCTCGCGTGTGGCACCAGCCAGGCTGGCCAGTTCGGCACGGCTCAGTACCGTACCGGTTGGGTTGGCAGGCGACGCCACCAGGGCACCCACCGTGTTTTCGTCCCAATGCTGGTGCACCAGCCCAGCGGTCAACTGGTAGTTCACCTCTGGCCCCACGGGCACCAGCTGCGCCGCGCCCTCGACCAGGCGCAGGAAGTGGCGATTGCAGGGGTAGCCCGGGTCTGCCAGTAACCAGTGTTTGCCGGGGTCTACCAGCAAGCTGCTGGCCAGCAACAAAGCACCCGAACCGCCTGGGGTGATCAGGATGCGCTCGGGGTCGATGCTCAGGCCGTACCGCTGGCCATAGAAGCCGGCGATGGCCTGTCGCAGTGCGGGCAGGCCACGGGCCGCCGTGTAGCGGGTATGCCCCGCTGCCAGGGCCGCCTGGCCGGCCGCGACGATGGGGGCGGCCGTGGTGAAGTCCGGCTCGCCGATCTCCAGGTGGATCACATCATGGCCCTCTGCCTGCAGCTCGTTGGCCCGAGCCAGCAGCGCCATGACATGGAAGGGTTCGATGGCGCGGCTGCGCGCACTGTAGGGGTGAGCCATGTCCTTCTCTCAATTGCAGACTAAACTGCAGATTCTACCCCTGTGAACGATCGAACGTCCCGCTCGCGCGGCTGTCAGTAAGCAGGATCGGGCGGGGTAGCGCACCCCCGATCTATCTGGTAAGTTCGGCGGCTCGCAGTCGCAGGGCCGGCGGTCGCCGGAGACGGAGCATCCTGCGCATTGGATCAGATGAGTGAGAGGCGGTCTATTCATGTCCACCGTAGAAAAGCAAAAAACCGGTCAAACCATGTACGGTGTCGAGCCCTATAAAGAGACCAAAGGCGAAGAGTACATGGGCGAGCCCATGCGCATGCACTTCACCAAGATTCTCACTGGCTGGAAGCAGGAGCTGATGATCGGCGTCGACAAGACCGTCGACCATATGAAGGAAGAGGCAGCCAACTTCGCGGACCCTGCAGACCGTGCATCCCAGGAAGAGGAATTTGCCCTGGAACTGCGCAACCGCGACCGCGAGCGCAAGCTGATCAAGAAAATCGACAAGACCCTGCAAAAGATTCAGGACGAAGAGTACGGCTGGTGTGAATCCTGCGGCATCGAAATCGGCCTGCGCCGTCTCGAGGCCCGCCCGACCGCCGATCTGTGCTTCGACTGCAAGGAAATTGCCGAGAAGAAGGAAAAGACTGTCGGCAAAGGCTGACCGTCTTTTCATCCGAACAGGGCGCATCATGCGCCCTGTTTCATTTATATGCCCAGCCAGACCATGACCGACTCCCGATACATTGGGCGCTTCGCCCCAACGCCCAGCGGTTTTCTCCATTTCGGCTCGCTGGTGGCTGCCCTCGCCTCCTGGCTCGACGCACGTGCAGTCAACGGCCGCTGGCTGCTGCGCATGGAAGACACCGACCCCCCAAGGGAAATGCCCGGCGCCCGCGATGCCATCCTGCAAACCCTGGAGCGTTACGGCCTGGAGTGGGACGGCGAAGTGGTATTCCAGAGCGAGCGGCATGAGGCTTATGCCGATGTGGTTGACCGCCTGTTCAACATGGGGCTGGCGTATGCCTGCACCTGCTCGCGCAAGCAGCTGGAAGGCTACAACGGCATCTACCCGGGCTTTTGCCGTAACGCCGGGCACAGCCGAGAGGGCGCGGCCATCCGGCTGCGCGTACCCGAGCTGATCTACCGCTTCACCGACCGGGTACAAGGGCCGTTCCAGCAGCATCTGGGCCGTGAGGTGGGGGACTTCGTGATCCAGCGCCGTGATGGCTTGTACGCCTATCAACTGGCCGTGGTACTGGACGATGCCTGGCAGGGGGTGACCGACATCGTGCGCGGTGCCGACCTGCTCGACAACACCCCGCGCCAGCTTTACCTGCAAGAGTTGCTGGGCTTTTCGCAACCGCGCTACCTGCACATTCCGCTGATCGTGCAGCCGGATGGGCACAAGCTGGGCAAGTCGTACCGCTCGCCGCCATTGCAGGCCGAGCAGGCCACCCCGCTGTTGCTGCGGGCGCTGCGGGCACTGGGGCAAGAGGCGCCCCCTGAACTGCTGTTGGCCACACCGGCGCAGGTGTTGGCAGTGGCCCGCGAGCAATGGCGGCCGCAGGCAATCGCGCAGCGGACCACGGTGCCCGAAGCGGATTTACACTAGCCGGCCATGTTGTTCCGCGGGGGCGCGTTCGCCCGCGAACGGCCCGCCACACGCAAGCCACACAGAAATCAAAAGCCCAGCAAATTCAAACCCTTGGCTAACACCGTCGATTCCCGCTAGCATCCGCCCAGCCATTTGCGCCAATAATAGGTTCACGCCCTCAGCGCCCAACCCTCGAGGCCAGCATGTACATCTATCGTTTGGTCCTGCTTCTGGTCGTGGGGATCTACCTGTTCTCCCCGGCCATCATGGACTGGTGGATCGAACCGACCGGAGCCTGGTACCGCCCCTACCTGCTCTGGCTGATCCTGATCGTCGTCACCTTCATCCTGCAGAGCCAACGAGATGCCGATGAGCTTTAGCCTCACCCAGATGATCCTGATCAGCGCCGGCTACCTCATGGTGCTGTTCGGCGTGGCCTGGGTCAGCGAGCGAGGGCTGATCCCGCGCTCGATCATCCGCCATCCACTGACCTACACCCTGTCGCTGGGCGTCTACGCCAGCGCCTGGGCGTTCTACGGTTCGGTGGGGCTCGCCTACCAATACGGTTATGGTTTTCTGGCCTGTTACCTGGGGGTTTCGGGGGCATTCCTGCTGGCGCCGGTGCTGCTGTACCCGATCCTGAAGATCACCCGCACCTACCAGCTGTCTTCGCTGGCCGACCTGCTGGCGTTTCGTTTCCGCAGTACCTGGGCGGGCGCCCTCACCACCGTCATCATGCTGATCGGCGTATTGCCATTGCTGGCCCTGCAGATCCAGGCGGTGGCGGACTCCATCAGTATCCTCACGGGTGAACCGGTCAAGGCCAGGGTAGCCCTGGCGTTCTGTGCACTGATCACCTTGTTCACCATCTTTTTCGGCTCCCGGCACATTGCCACCCGCGAAAAGCACGAAGGCCTGGTGTTCGCCATCGCCTTTGAGTCGGTGATCAAGCTGCTGGCCCTGGGCGGTATCGGCCTGTACGCACTGTATGGCGTGTTCGGTGGCCCCCACGGGCTGGAAGTGTGGCTGCTGCAGAACCAGACGGCCCTGGCCGCCCTGCACACACCACTGCAGGAAGGCCCATGGCGCACCCTGCTGCTGGTGTTCTTCGCCTCGGCCATCGTCATGCCGCACATGTACCACATGGCGTTTACTGAAAACCTCAACCCGCGCTCGCTGGTCAGCGCCAGCTGGGGCCTGCCCCTGTTCCTGCTGTTGATGAGCCTGGCGGTGCCACTGGTGCTGTGGGCCGGTCTGCGCCTGGGGGCCAGTACCAACCCGGAATACTTCACCCTGGGGCTGGGCATTGCTGCCAATAACCAGGCCCTGGCGTTGTTGGCCTATGTGGGCGGGTTGTCGGCGGCCAGTGGCCTGATCATCGTCACCACCCTGGCGCTGTCGGGTATGGCCCTCAACCACCTCGTACTGCCGCTGTACCAGCCGCCGGCCGAGGGCAACATCTACCGCTGGTTAAAGTGGACTCGCCGGGCGCTGATCGTTGCCATCATCACCGCCGGCTTCATGTTCTACCTCACCCAGAGCAACCACCAGAGCCTGGCCAACCTCGGCATCGTCGCCTTCGTCGCCACCTTGCAGTTCCTGCCAGGCGTGCTCTCGGTGCTGTACTGGCCTACGGCCAACCGTCGCGGTTTCATTGCCGGGCTGCTGGCCGGCACCCTGGTGTGGATGGGCACCATGCTGTTACCGCTGCTGGGTAACCTGCAAGGCTTCTACATCCCGCTGCTGGACATGATCTACGTACTGGATGACACCAGTTGGCACATGGCCGCCATCGCTTCGCTGGCCGCCAACGTGCTGCTGTTCACCCTGATCTCGCTGTTCACCAACGCCAGTAACGAAGAGATGGGCGCGGCCGAAGCCTGCGCCGTGGACAACGTACGCCGCCCTCAGCGCCGCGAGCTGCACGCCGCCTCCCCGCAGGAATTCGCCACCCAGCTGGCCAAACCCCTGGGTGCCAAGGCCGCGCAAAAAGAGGTGGAGCAGGCGTTGCGCGACCTGTACTTGCCGTTCGACGAGCGCCGTCCGTATGCCCTGCGCCGTTTGCGCGATCGCATCGAGGCCAACCTGTCAGGCCTGATGGGGCCGAGCGTGGCCCAGGACATGGTCGAGACGTTCCTGCCCTACAAGTCCGGTAACGATAACTACGTGACCGAGGACATCCACTTCATCGAAAGCCGGCTCGAGGACTACCACTCACGCCTCACCGGCCTTGCCGCCGAACTCGACGCCCTGCGCCGCTACCACCGCCAGACCTTGCAAGAGCTGCCCATGGGTGTCTGCTCGCTGGCCAAGGACCAGGAGATCCTGATGTGGAACAAGGCCATGGAGGAACTGACCGGCATCGCCGCCAAGCACGTGGTGGGCTCGCGGCTGATCACCATCGACGAACCCTGGCGCGGGTTGCTGCTGGGCTTCATCAACGTCCCCGACGAACACCTGCACAAGCAGCGCCTGGCCCTCGATGGCCAACCGCGCTGGCTGAACCTGCACAAAGCTGCCATCGACGAGCCGCTGGCCCCGGGTAACAGCGGCCTGGTGCTGCTGGTGGAAGACCTCACCGACACCCAGGCGCTGGAGGACAAGCTGGTGCACTCCGAGCGCCTGGCCAGCATCGGCCGCCTGGCGGCGGGTGTGGCGCACGAAATCGGCAACCCCATCACTGGCATTGCCTGCCTCGCCCAGAACCTGCGCGAAGAGCGCGAAGGCGACGGCGAAATCATCGAGTTGTCCAGCCAGATCCTTGAACAGACCAAGCGTGTCTCGCGCATCGTGCAGTCGCTGATGAGCTTTGCCCATGCGGGCGGCAGCCACCAGAACAGCGAGGAGCCCGTGTGCCTGGCGGAGGTGGCGCAGGACGCCATTGGCCTGCTGGCCCTGAACCGGCGCAATTTCGAGGTGCAATTCTTCAACCTGTGCGACCCGGACCACTGGGCCGAAGGCGACCCACAGCGCCTGGCGCAGGTACTGATCAACCTGCTGTCCAACGCCCGTGATGCTTCGCCGCCCGGCAGCGCCGTGCGGGTGCGCAGTACCGCATGCGAGCACACCGTTGACCTGATCGTCGAAGACGAAGGTAGCGGTATCCCGAAGAACATCATGGACCGCCTGTTCGAACCGTTCTTCACCACCAAGGACCCGGGCGAGGGAACCGGACTGGGGCTCGCGCTGGTCTATTCCATCGTGGAAGAGCATTATGGACAAATTACCATCGACAGCCCGGCCGACACCGAACGGCAACGTGGCACACGGATCCGCGTGACCCTGCCCCGGCATGTCGTAGCGACGTCCCCTGACATTCGAGACCGTCGAGAGAATTGAATCAATGCCGCATATTCTGATCGTCGAAGACGAAACCATCATCCGCTCGGCCCTGCGTCGCCTGCTTGAGCGGAACCAGTACCAGGTCAGCGAAGCCGGCTCGGTGCAGGAAGCCCAGGAACGCTTCAGCATTGCCACCTTCGACCTGATCGTCAGCGACCTGCGCCTGCCCGGCGCCCCTGGCACCGAGCTGATCAAGCTTGGGCAGGGTACCCCGGTACTGATCATGACCAGCTACGCCAGCCTGCGCTCGGCCGTGGATTCGATGAAGATGGGTGCGGTTGACTATATCGCCAAGCCGTTCGATCACGACGAAATGCTCCAGGCCGTAGCACGCATCCTGCGCGACCGGCAGAACGCCCCGGCACCTGCGCCGGTGGCTGAGCCACGGCCCGCGGCCGGCAAGGCGGCGGCCGCAGACAAGAGCGCAGCGGCCTCGGCCAATGGCGAGATCGGCATCATCGGCTCGTGCCCGCCGATGCAGGACATGTTCAGCAAGATCCGCAAGGTGGCACCCACCGATTCCAATGTACTGATCCAAGGTGAATCGGGTACCGGCAAAGAGCTCGTTGCCCGCGCCCTGCACAACCTGTCGCGCCGCGCCAAGGCACCGATGATTTCGGTGAACTGCGCCGCCATCCCCGAAACGTTGATCGAGTCCGAGCTGTTCGGCCACGAAAAAGGCGCGTTCACTGGCGCCAGCGCCGGCCGGGCTGGCCTGGTAGAAGCGGCGGACGGCGGCACACTGTTCCTCGATGAAATCGGTGAGCTGCCCCTGGAAGCCCAAGCCCGCCTGCTGCGGGTGCTGCAAGAAGGTGAAATTCGCCGGGTGGGTTCTGTGCAATCGCAGAAGGTGGACGTTCGCCTTATCGCCGCCACGCACCGAGACCTGAAAAACCTGGCCAAGGCCGGCCAGTTCCGTGAAGACCTTTATTACCGCCTGCACGTTATCGCCCTGAAGCTGCCGGCCCTGCGCGAGCGCGGCAGCGATGTGAACGAAATCGCCAGTGCCTTCCTGGCACGGCAAAGTGCCCGTATTGGCCGTGACGACCTGCAGTTCTCGCCAGAGGCCGAGCAAGCCATCCGTCATTACAGCTGGCCGGGCAACGTGCGGGAGCTGGAAAACGCGGTCGAGCGGGCGGTGATCCTCAGCGAGAGCCCGGAGATCTCCGCAGAGCTGCTGGGCATCGACATCGAGTTGAGCGACCTTGAAGAAGATGAACTGCTGGACAACGCACTGACCGTCGCCAGCGCCGGCAATGCCAGCCATGAGCCTACCGAGGACTTGTCACTGGAAGACTACTTCCAGCATTTCGTGCTGGAGCACCAGGACCACATGACCGAAACCGAGCTGGCACGCAAGCTTGGGGTCAGCCGCAAGTGCCTGTGGGAACGCCGCCAGCGCCTGGGCATTCCGCGGCGCAAGAGCAACGCGACCAGCGAGTGACCCCATCATTGCGAGTGCCTGCCGGGTATGGTCCCCGATAGGCACTCGCGCTGTTCGCCCCCTGCGGGCCCCATCCCCCACACTACCCACCGTAAAAATCTGTTACCCACCC
>NZ_JACVVG010000061.1:0-21358 GCF_016647875.1 Pseudomonas sp. S36
CCCCCCCCGGGGCGCGCCCCGGGGGGGGGCGCGGGGCCCCCCCCCCCCGCTGCCTGTTAGGGCGCTACTTGGGCGTGCCGTGCACGACCCCTGCGGTGTTGTCCAGCAGGCTCTTGGTGGCGGTCTGAATGAAGGCTTCCAGCTGCTTGAGCATCTGCGGCTGGTCCGGGCTTTCAATCAGCTCGGCCTTGAATTCACGGCCCAGCTGGTAGCGATACAGCCGCGGGTTCATGTCCTTGGACTCGATCAGCACACGGTCGCCCTGCACCAGGCCGACGATCTGCTCGCTGCCCGATGGCTTGATCATGCCCACGCCCTGATCGCCTGCAGGCAGGTTGAGCAGGTCACGGCCCCAGCACTGGTGGCGGGTTTCGCCACCCAGGCGGCCCATGATGGTGGGCACGATGTCCACCTGGGTGCCGACGGTGTGGTTGACCGCACCGAACTTCTCCTGGATACCTGGCGCAATGAGCAGCAGCGGCACGTTGAAGCGGCCCAGGTCCAGCTCGGTGACCTGCTGGTGGTTACCGAAGCCGTGGTCGCCAACGATCACGAAGAGGGTGTCCTTGAAGTAAGGCTCCTTGCGGGCCTTCTCGAAGAACTGGCCCAGCGCCCAGTCCGAGTAGCGCATGGCGGTGAGGTGCTCGTCCAGGGTGCCCTGGCCGGTGACTTTCTCCACCGGCAGGTTGGCGGGCAAGGCGTACGGGGTGTGATTGGACAGGGTCTGCAGCAAGGCGTAGATCGGCTTCTTGCCGTCATGCTTGGCCAGCTCCTGGTTGCCACGGTCGAACATGTCCTGGTCGGACACGCCCCAGGTGGGGTCGGAGAACACCGGGTTGACGAAGTCGTTGCGGCCAATGAACGTGGTCATGCCTTGGTTGCCGAAGAACCCGGACTGGTTGTCCCAGGCAAAGTCACCGTTGTACACGTAGACGTCGTCGTAATCCCGGGCACTGAGCAGCGCCGGCAGGCCAGAAAGCTTGTGGCCACCTTCCGGGGTTTGCATCAGGTACTCGAAGCCCGGCAGGTTGGGGAAGCACGCCATGGTGGCGAACATGCCCTGGTGGGTATGGGTGCCATTGGAGAAGAAGCGGTCGAACAACAGCCCTTCCTTGGCCAGCTTGTCGAAGTACGGGGTGATGTTGTTGGGGCTGCCCAGCGCGCCCACCGAGTGGCCGGCAAAGCTCTCCATCAGGATCACCACCACGTTCTTGATCGGCAGCGTGTTTGCGGCAGGTGGCAGGAAGTCACGGCGCACGGCGGCTTCGTCGGCATCCACCAGGGTGTCGTTGGGCGTCAGCAGTTGCTGGCGCACGGTCTGGGTGGCCACGCCTTGCTCCAGCACCGGCTTCCAGATGTTGGCGCGGTCTTCACCGAAACGGCTCTTGGCCGCATCGATCAGCGTCAGGGTACCGTTCAGGCCCAACTGGTTGACGAAGTTGGAGTCGGTGGTGAACGCATCCCCCCAACGCATCGGTGGGCCCTGGCGCAAGGTGCCGCGGGCGGCGACCACGGCCACCAGCAAAATCACCATGAACACCGCCAGCCGGTTGTACCAGGGGGCGACACGCTGCACGCCATCACCACGGGTAGCGCGGTCGACCCCCTTGAACAGCAGGCTGAGCAGCCAGGTGCCGAAGGCCCAGGCCAGCAGGTAGCGCACCACCGGGAAACCGTACCAGAGCATGCTCATGACGGTCTTGGGGTCTTCCTTGATGTACTGGAACACCAGGCCGTTCAGGCGCTGGTGGAACTCGCGGTAGAAGTCCAGCTCCATCAGGCCGAGGAACATCACCACGCTGGAAGTCAGGGTGAGCCAGAAGCGGAACACGCCGCGCCGCGCCATGGCCCACGGGCTGAGCAACGCCAGCAGCAGCGGCACACTGATGTACACCACCACCCGCAGGTCGAAGCGCAACCCGTTGAGGAAGCCCTCGGCAACGGTTGCAGCAGGCGTATCGCCGACCATGTCGCTGTTGTAGACCAGCAGCGCAAGGCGCACGAGGCTGAGCATCAGCATGATGACCAGCGCGCTCAGCAGCGTGTAGGCCAGGTGGGATTTGAGGGTGGGCGAGAACGACGCTCGCGCGCCCCATTGCTTCAAGGCGTCCGGGTTGGCCATGAACGGGAAGGTCCTAGAATTGCGGTTTGCGAAGAGCGCGACGGCCGAAGGCCATCGCAGCATTGTGCGGGAGCGGATTCTGTTTAAATCATTGTGAAAATTTTGTCACGGCCCGATTGGCCATTGGCGGCATTGCGGCCGGGTGCCCGGCCGCCAACGTTCAGATACGCACGTTGCCGCGTGGGCCGGCGATGGCCCATATCACCAGGCCAGCCACGGGTAGCAACGCGATCAGCAGTATCCACAGCACCTTGCTGCCCACCTCGTTGCCGCTCTTGATCACGTTGAGAATGGCCCAGATGTCCAGCGCCAGAATGATCAGGCCTACCAGGCTGTTGAACGTCGATCCCATGCCATGTACTCCAGTTCAGGGGGTTGATGCTGCATAGCATAGCCAGCTATTACGTCGATAGAGCGGAATCCTTGGCGCCAGGCTCGGGTCACTGCTTAGACTGCCTTGTCTTTTGAACCCGAGGTTTGCATGCCCCCTGTACACAGTCACAGCGCCGCCACTTCCCCGCTGAGCGCCTGGCGGCAACACATCGCCAACAACCCATGGGTAGGCGCCGGCCTTGCTCTCAGCCTGCTGGCGGTGCTCGTGCTGCTGGGCGCCAGCCTGTGGAATGCCGTGCACGGCGACCATTCGCAGCACCTGCACCTGGCGGCGGTCGGTGGCCTGGCAGGGTTCGGTGCCACGGCACTGGGTGCAGTATTGGCGGTGGTGCTGCGTGACGTGAGCACGCGCAGCCAGGATGTGATGCTGGGTTTCGCAGCAGGCATGATGCTGGCGGCCAGCTCGTTTTCGCTGATTCTGCCGGGCCTGGATGCCGCGCGGGACATCACCGGCAGCGGCCCTGCTGCAGCGTTCGTGGTGGTGATCGGGATGGGCCTGGGGGTATTGCTGATGCTCGGGCTGGACCGTTTCACCCCCCACGAGCATGAGCGGGTGGGCGTGGCCGGCCCAGAAACCGAGCGGTTCAGCCGGGTGTGGCTGTTCGTGCTGGCGATCACCCTGCACAACCTGCCCGAAGGCATGGCGATAGGTGTCAGCTTCACCAATGGCGACATGAACATCGGCCTGCCGCTGACCACCGCCATCGCCATCCAGGACATCCCTGAAGGGCTGGCGGTTGCACTGGCCTTGCGCGCTACCGGGCTTTCGAACCTGAAGGCCGCCCTGGTGGCGATAGGGTCCGGGCTGATGGAGCCCTTGGGTGCAGTGATCGGCTTGGGCATATCCACGGGTTTCGCGGTCGCCTACCCTATCAGCATGGGGCTTGCAGCCGGGGCGATGATTTTCGTGGTCAGCCACGAGGTGATCCCGGAGACCCACCGCAATGGCCACCAGACCTCGGCAACCCTGGGCCTGATGGGCGGCTTTGCAGTGATGATGTTCCTCGATACCGCACTGGGCTGAGCCCCGCGCCCGTGCACGTCGCTTAGACGTGCACGGCAACCTTCAACGCTTCCAGGGCAGGTTCAACCTTGATGCCCAGCGCCGCACCCAGCTCCGTCACCCGCGCCAGGTCATGCTGGCCGACCATCACCATTTGCAGTTCGTCATCGAGCAACTGGCTGAAGTTGAGCAGCACGTACCCCCCTGCTTCCTTGTTCAAGGCACCCATCTGCACCTGGATGCGGTTGAGCGCGGTCAGCGGCTCGGTGCGTGCCAGTTGCTTGGGCTTGAGGGTAAGCGGCACGCTTTGGTCAAACGAGCCGCTGATGTGCTCGAACAGCTCCTGGTAGCTGTCGGCCTGGAAGACCACGGTATCGGGCAAGCTGCCGAGCACTACCCACTCGCCCAGGGGGATCGGGAAGCTGTCGTCATAGTTGATGTCGGGGTTGGCGGCAAGAAATGCCGCCGGGTCGGCGTAGGCCTGGGCAGCCTCATCGGCAATGCGCTCGATATCGGCCTCACGCATGCAGCCTGCGCCAATGAGGCTGATGAATTCGAGCAACTGAGTTTTCATGAACGGGGCCTGCGGCGGGTAAAAAGGTGCCAAGGATAGCCGCAAATGCCCCTGTGAGGTTAGCCTGCCAGCGCTTGCAGGCGCGCCGCAGCGTCTACTGCGCCCATGGTATGGGCCGCAACAAGGGCAGTGGCACCCCGTGCATCCTGGCGCGCCGGGTCTGCGCCTTGGGCCAGCAGGTAGTCAAGAATCTCCAGGCGGTTGAACATGGCCGCCAGCATCAGCGCCGTACGCCCGTCCTGCGCGGCTGCATCTACCGGTACGCCGTTCTCGAGCAGCAGGCGGATCATGGCCATGTCGCCCTTGAACGCGGCCCCGGCAATGGGCAACTGGCCGTTATCGTTGGCGATCAGCGCATCGGCACCGTGGGCCAGCAGCACACGCACCGCATCGTGGTGGCCGTGGTAGCTGGCCAGCATCAACAGGGTATCGCCCTTCTGGTTGCGCAGGTTCACGGGCAGGCCGCTGGCGAGCAAGCGCTCGAGCATCTCGGCGTCGCCCTGGCGGGCGCGGTCGAACACTTGTTCGGCAAAGGCGGCGGCTTCATCGGCGGTCATTTGAGAGGGCGCGGCTTGGGTCTGCATGGGGGAACCTCCTGGCAATAATCGGTGCCTAAGTGTTTGTCAGGCCCCGGTTGCGGGTCAAAGGTTCAGAATCTATCGCTGCGATAGCCCAACGAGCCCCGCCGTGCAAAATGCACTGTGCAAATTGCACGACCTTGCAGCTTGCACGGAGGCTCTTCTTGAAGTAAGCCGCAAGCCATTGATTTACAAGGGTTTTGGCAATATCCAAAAGCTGGCACGGTCACTGCAATCTACAACTCCACGATTGCCCTACACCTGTCAGGAGTTGCCATGAACCTTATCCAGGAAAAATTCGTTTCGGTCTTTTCGGCTTACCAGGTTGCTACCCAGCCTCGTCCGGACGGCGGTGTTCTCCTGACCCTGCGCGCCGCTGACGGCAAGGTGACCCGCCGTGTGCTCAGCTACGGGCAACTGCACAGCGCCGAACAGCTGTCCTGGGCCATCAGCGCCATCCGCCGCGACCTGGCCGAGCAAGCCAGTGAGCTGCCGGTGATCACCATGCTGCAAAGCCAACAGCGCTTCGCCCTGCCGACCTACCGCTGAGTGGTCGCCTGCCTGAGCTGGCCTGTTGGCGGGTGACTCCCGATGGATTCACCCTCGAACAGACCAGCAAGGCCTATTAAAGTTCGTCAATTCCCAAAAACGCCCGTGCTGCGTGGTCGCCCGTGTACAACGGCGTAGAAGCCTGCTCGTTCGCATAAAGCCTGAACGCAAGGCAAAACGGGGTTTCGCCCAACTCCAGCCAGCGCCGCGTATTCGCCGGTATGGTCAACTGATCGCCTTTCTCGCACACCACTGAATACACCCACTCGCCCAGGCGCAAGCCTAGCTGCGCACGGCCGCTGATCACCGCAAATACTTCCTGGCCGTCATGGGTGTGCTCTTCCCGCAGCGCTAATGCGTCAACCTGCTCGCCGTCGCGGTTCACCAGCCGATAGACAGGGCTGGCGTGGGTGGTCATGAGTCGGTCAAGGTGATCACCACATGCGACCAGCACGTCTGCCTCGGCTGTGCCTGGGCGTATCCGAAGACCATGCTCGGCGTGGATCAACGACACCCCGTGCTCGGCCAGCGCCGCCTCGATGTCTTCCCGGTGGGTCAGCACCTTGTTGGGCAATGCCGGGCTGGAAGGGTCAAATACGCAGAGAATGCTCATCAGCGGTCAGGTCCTGGTCGGTTGCGAACGGGTCGCCATGATAACGGCTGCAGCCAGCGCCGAAGCGCTGGCCATACCAAAGGTGAAGCCTGGCCCCAGCCATGTCCAGCTGTAGCCCGCGTACAGTGCGCCGAGCGCCCCGCCGGTGCCTGAAAGCGCGGCGTAAAGGGCCTGGCCCTGACCTTGTTGGCGCGGCCCGAAACTGGCCTGCACGAACGCGATGCTGGCAGCGTGAAAGCAGCCGAAGGTGGCAGCATGCAGCAACTGTGCGAACACCAGTACCCTAGGCTCCGCCGCCAGGTTGCCCAGCAGCAACCACCGCACGGCCGCCAGCACGAAGCTGGCCAGGAGCACCCGCTGGATACTGAACCGCGCGAACAGGCGGCTCATGGCCATGAACATCAGCACCTCAGCCACCACGCCCAACGCCCACAGCAGCCCGATGGCGCCGCGGCTGTAGCCCAGGTGTTCCAGGTGCAAGGTCAGGAAGGTGTAGTAAGGCCCGTGGCTCAGTTGCATCAGTGCCACGCACACATAGAACGCCACCACACCGGGCGCTCGCAGCTGGTGCAGAAAACCGCCAGCTGCGCGGCGCTCGCCCTGCTCGACGGGCTGGGCATTGGGTACCCACAGGCTGGCGGCGACGATGCCGGCCATGATGGTCACCAGGGCGACCGGGTAGATATCCAGGCTCAACCACTCGAACAGGCGGCCTAGGCCGACCACGGTCAGGATGAAGCCAATCGATCCCCACAGGCGTACCTGGCTGTAGCGTGCGGTTTGGCCATGCAGGTGTGCCAGTGTGATGACTTCGAACTGGGGCAGCACTGCATGCCAGAAGAAGGCGTGCAACGCCATGACCAGTGCCAGCCAGGCGTAGCTTTTGTCCAGAAAAATCAGGGAAAAGGTAGCCAGCGTGCACAATGCCCCCAGGCGCACGATAAGCAGCCGCTGGCCCGTGCGGTCCCCCAGCCAGCCCCACAGGTTGGGGGCGATGCAGCGCATCAGCATGGGGATGGCCACCAACTCGCCGATACGCGCCGGCGTGAAGCCCAGGTGGTCAAAATAAAGTGCTAGAAACGGCGCCGTGGAGCCCAGCAGGGCGAAATAGAACAGGTAAAAGCTGGACAGCCGCCAGTAAGGGATTGCGGGCATGGGATGGCCTTTGTGGCCTGCTGCGGGTGCTTCGCTAGGCGAAACACCCGGCACGGGCGGGTAAACGCTAGCGCAGTACGGGCGTGGTGACCTTGACGTCGGCGTTCTGCGCGCGGTGGCGCAGCAGGTGGTCCATCAGTGCAATGGCCATCATCGCCTCGGCGATAGGCGTGGCGCGGATGCCCACGCACGGGTCATGCCGGCCCTTGGTGATGACCTCAACGGGGTTACCGTGCACATCGATGGAGCGGCCTGGCACGGTGATGCTGGACGTTGGCTTCAAGGCCAGGTGAGCGACGATTGGCTGACCAGAAGAGATGCCGCCCAAAATGCCACCGGCGTTGTTGCTGAGGAAACCTTGCGGGGTCATCTCGTCACGGTGCTCGGTACCGCGCTGTGCCACGCTGGCAAAGCCCGCGCCGATTTCCACGCCCTTGACCGCATTGATGCTCATCAGGGCATGTGCAAGCTCGGCGTCCAGGCGGTCGAAGATCGGCTCGCCCAGGCCAGGCATCACGCCTTCGGCGACCACGGTGATCTTGGCGCCTACCGAGTCCTGGTCACGGCGCAGCTGGTCCATGTAGGCCTCAAGCTCCGGCACCTTGTTGGGGTCCGGGCTGAAGAAGGCGTTCTGTTCTACCGACTCCCAGGTCTTGAACGGGATCTCGATAGGGCCCAGCTGGCTCATGTAGCCACGCACCGTGATGCCCTGGGTAGCCAGGTACTTTTTGGCGATGGCACCGGCAGCCACACGCATGGCGGTTTCACGGGCCGAGCTGCGGCCACCACCGCGGTAGTCACGCTCACCGTACTTGTGGTGGTAGGTGTAGTCGGCGTGAGCGGGGCGGAACAGGTCCTTGATTGCGGAGTAGTCCTTGGACTTCTGGTCGGTGTTGCGGATCAGCAGGCCGATCGAGCAGCCCGTGGTACGGCCTTCGAACACTCCGGACAGGATTTCCACCTCGTCGGCTTCCTGGCGCTGGGTGGTGTGCCGGCTGGTGCCGGGTTTGCGCCGGTCGAGGTCGTGCTGCAGGTCGGCGAGGGAAATTTCCAGGCCTGGCGGGCACCCATCGACAATGGCGACCAACGCCGGGCCATGGCTCTCGCCTGCGGTGGTGACAGTGAACAGCTTGCCATAGGTATTGCCGGACATGGACGCTCCGCGAGATCTGCCTGAGATGAACGAAAGGCGGCAGTATACAGGATGGGGCTGGGAGGTGGCGCGGCGTACAAACCAGGCGGTCGCGCGCGCCTGTAACAGGCGTGACTGGCCCGAAACAAACGTAGGAGCGAGCGCAGCTCGCGATGCGCCGCGCGGGCGGCGCTCGATTTCTCAGGCGCTGCAAATGTCACACTGACCACCTCCCAGCCCAACCGCGTTCTACCGGTGAAGGGCCCCAGGCTGAAATCGCATGAGGGCTGCCAGGTGTTCGGCTCAAGAGGGTCTGCGCCTATTCGACCGAGCGCCGCCTGCGCGGCGCATCGCGAGCTGCGCTCGCTCCTACATTCAGGGCGCGGGGCGCGATGGCGTGGCGGGCCCGCGCAGAACCTTCCACTTCGCGTAAGGTCAAAGTGCTATCCCCCTACCCAAGTAGCCCCGCACCATGCCGCGCCTTGTCGCCCTGTTGTTCCTCCTGTTCACTGGCCTGGCCCAGGCCGCCGCCCCTACCGTCCTGCAGCGCCCCATCGACCTGCATACTGGCCAAGGCATATTGCACGGCAGCCTGCTGCTGCCCCAACAGGCCACGCCACCGCCGGTGGTGCTGATCATCGCAGGCTCAGGGCCCACCGACCGTAACGGCAACAACCCCGCTTCCGGCCGGGTCGACAACCTCAAGCGCCTGGCCCTGCTGCTGGCCAACCAGCACATCGCCAGCGTGCGCTACGACAAACGCGGCGTGGCCGCCAGCCAACCCGCCACCCCAGACGAACGCGACCTCAGCGTGGAGCGCTACGTGGCCGATGTCGTGGCCTGGAGCCACAAGCTCAAAGCCGACCCACGCTTCGGCCAGCTGATTCTCATCGGCCACAGCGAAGGCGCACTCATCGCCAGCCTTGCTGCCGAGCAGGCCGGTGCCAGCGCGGTGATCAGCCTGGCCGGCAGCGGCCGGCCCATGGCTGACGTACTGCGCGAGCAATTGGCCGAACGCCTGCCCCCCGCTCAACTCGCCCGTGGCAGCGAACTGCTGGACCGCCTGCAGGCCGGCCAGACCAGCCTGGACGTGCCGGCGCCCTTGCGCCAGGTGTTCCGCCCCAGCGTGCAGCCCTACCTGATCACACTGTTCCGCCAGAACCCGGCCCAGGCCTTCGCCCAACTCACCGTGCCAGCGCTTATCGTGCAGGGGCGCAACGATGTGCAGGTGGATGTGGCGGACGCCGAACGCCTGAAGGCAGCCAAGCCCGATGCCCAGCTGGTACTGATTGACGGCATGAACCACATGCTGCGCATCAGCCCCAAAAGCATGAGCCAGCAACGCGACAGCTACCTGAACCCCGAGCTGCCACTGGCCCGGGAGCTGGGCGAGCAGATCGTCACCTTCATCCAGCACCTGCCGCCAGCATAATGCCCGGCCTCAGGTCTGCGGCATGCCTGCCGATACAGCAGGCATAGCCAAGGACATGCCCTGATGACCACAACACCTACTGCCACAGAGCCGGCCGAAGAACCCCAGCCAACCCCCGCCCTGCCCTGGGCGGACCTGGCCGTCGAGCATTACCAGTTGCTGCGCCTGGCCGCCCTGCCCATCGACCGGGCCACCGGCCCGCGGCCGCTGCGCTACGTGCAGTTCGGCCATGCCGAGCGCCACGACACCGAACACAGCCTGCTGCGCATGCACATCCAGCTGCCCGGCCAGAAGGTGCATAAAGGGCAGAACCGCCTGGACATCCGCGTGGACCACCGTGAAAAACGGGTGCGCATCGGGGATGAGCACGGCTTGCAACTGGAACCGGTAAACCGCGGCCTGGGGCGCTTTTTGCTGGCACAGGCCGCGCAGTGGCTCAAACGCAGGTGGCCCAGCTACCAGGTGGAGGAATTCAAGCTGCCCAGCAAGGACGCCCTGCAGGAGGAATCACGCCTGCGCCGTGACCATTGCCTGCGCGGCGCGGGCCTGGAAGTGGAGTACGAAGAAGGCCAGGTACTCAAGGGCCACACTGTGGCAACCACCGCCGGGAAGTTGCCAACCACCTGGAACAGCGAGCGTGTTCAGCAGGTGGGTATTCTGGAGGCTGCGCAATTGTTGCAGCAGGCAGAGCAGCAACTGCAGGAAACCAGCGCCCAGTTGCGCGAACGCGACGAGCGCGTGGCCAAGTACCAGCGCGAAGACAGCGGCCTGCGCTTCACCATCACCTGCCTGGTAGCGTTCGCGCTGTTCCAGGCAGGCCTGCTGATCTGGATCGCCACGCGCTAGCCAACAGGGGGCTGCTGCACAGCCCCCACGCGGTTTACACCTTGGAAGCGAACAGCGCCTGGTGCTGGCGGCACTGCTCGGCGGTGAGCATGAACACCCCATGGCCCCCGCGCTCGAACTCCAGCCAGGCGAAGTCCACTTCCGGGTACAGGGCTTCGACATGCACCTGGCTGTTGCCCACCTCCACAATCAGCAAGCCTTTTTCCGTAAGGTGGTCAGCCGCCTCGGCCAACATGCGCCGCACCAGGTCCAGGCCGTCTGCACCACAGGCCAGGCCAAGCTCAGGCTCGTGGTGGTATTCGGCAGGCATGTCGTCGAAGTCCTCGGCGTCGACGTAGGGCGGGTTGGACAGGATCAGATCGAAGCGCTGCCCTGGCAGCCCGGCAAAACCGTCGCCCTGCACCGTGTACACCCGCCCGTCCAAGCCGTGACGCTCGATGTTCTGGTTAGCCACTTCAAGGGCCTCGAACGACAGGTCGCCCAGCACCACTTCGGCCTGGGGGAACACATCCGCCGCCACGATACCGATGCAACCGGACCCTGTGCACAGGTCCAGAATGCGCGCAGGCTCGCTGGCCAGCCACGGCTCAAGGCGGTTTTCCAGCAGTTCGCCGATGGGCGAGCGCGGCACCAGCACACGTTCGTCGACGATGAACGCCATGCCGCAGAACCAGGCCTCGCCCAGCAGGTACGCCGTAGGTACGCGCTCTTCGATACGGCGCTTGAGCAGGTGCTGCAATTGCACACGCTCGGCGTCTTCGAGCATGCAGTCCAGGTAGCTGTCGGCCACTTCCCACGGCAGGTGCACCGCCCCCAGCACCAGCAGCCTTGCCTCGTCCCAGGCGTTGTCGGCCCCGTGGCCGAAGAACAGCTCATGTTCGTGGAAGCGGCTGACCGCCCAACGGATGTAGTCGCGCAGCGTGCGCAGACGGGATGTGATCACGGGGTACTCCTAATTCAGACCGTACAAAAGTCTAACAGCCCAGGCCGCTGATTTGTTCCCTCGGATCGCCTGCGAGGTAGCCACAGGCCAGTAACCACGCCACTTGCGATGTCAACCATTCCCATTGGCGCGCAGGCAGGGGAGAATAGGCCCATAAAAGCCCTACACCAAGGAGCCCTTGATGTCCGTTCCAACCACGATGTTCCGCCTCACTGGCCGCGATTACCCGCCGGCCAGGCTGAGCCATGCCAGCCTGATCATCATCGATGCGCAAAAGGAGTACCTCAGCGGGCCCCTGGCGCTGTCGGGCATGGACGAGGCCGTGGCCAACATCGCCCGGTTGCTCGACGCCGCGCGCAAAAGCGGCCGGCCAATCATCCATGTTCGCCACCTGGGTACCGTGGGCGGCCGCTTCGACCCGCAGGGCCCGGCCGGCCAGTTCATCCCCGGGCTGGAGCCGCTGGAAGGCGAAACCATCATTGAAAAGCGCATGCCCAACGCGTTCAAGAACACCAAGCTGCATGAAACGCTGCAGGAGCTGGGCCACCTGGACCTGATCGTGTGCGGCTTCATGAGCCATTCCAGCGTCAGCACCACCGTGCGCCGGGCCAAGGACTATGGTTACCGCTGTACCTTGGTGGAAGATGCCTCGGCCACCCGCGACCTGGCGTTCAAGGACGGGGTGATCCCGGCTGCACAGATCCACCAGTGTGAAATGGCCGTGATGGCCGACAACTTCGCCTGCGTGGCGCCCACCGCCAGCCTGATCTGAGCGCGCGGAACCCGCGAGGCCGGTGCAAGTCCAACTGCCCACAGGCACAGAGGAGAGCGGGATGAAGCTCAAAGGCAGTATCGACGCCAAGCGCTTGCGCCCGCGCCAACCGCGTCACTGGGGCGCCCGTCTGGGGGCTGCTCTCTCCGCCCTGCTGGCAACGCTCGGCGTGCTGCTGGCCATGGCCGGCGTGGCCGGCCTGCTGGGCAATTACCCGGCCCTGGCTGAGCTCAATGCCAACAAACCCCTGGCAGGCGTGCTGACCGCTGCGGGGTTGCTGCTGTTATGGCTGGGCGTGCGGTTCTGGCGGCTCAGCCGTATCCGCCTGCGCCGTTCACGGGAGTTGAACCTGTCGCCACACCTGATGAAAAAGCACGATTGACCTCCGCATTGCACTGCACAGTCGCGTAAACTACGCGGCCCACGTGGAGGCATCATGCAAGACGACGATTTTTCCCTGTTCAAAGCCGAAGTGCGCGGCGTCAAGCCCATCAAGCACGACAGGGCCGAGGTCGGCAAACCCAAGGCCGATCGCCAGCAACTGGCCGGCTTGCGCCAATCGGCCACCGTGCGCAGCGATAAAGCCTTGGTCATCGATGGTATGTCCGACCAGTTCGTCATCGACGTGGGCGCCGAGGACGAGCTGATGTGGCGACGTGACGGCGTGCAGGAAACCCAGCTGCGCAAACTCAAGCTGGGGCAGATCCCGTTCGAAGGCAGCCTTGACCTGCACGGCATGACCGTGGAAAAGGCCCGGGAAACCCTGTGGGCCTTCATCGCCGAAGCCACACGCCTCGAAGTACGCTGCGTACGCGTGACCCACGGCAAAGCGGCGCGGCTGGACGGCAAGCGCCCCATGATCAAGAGCCACGTCAACACCTGGCTGCGCCAGCACCCCCAGGTGCTCGGGTTCGCCTCCTGCAATGCCCGCCACGGCGGCACCGGGGCCGTCTACGTGATGCTCAAACGAACCATGCTCGAAGGCCGGGACGAGTAACGCCGCGCTTGCAGCGCCGCCCTCGCCGCCGTAACCTTCGTTTTTGCGATTTTTCCCACAGGTAGATCCATGTCCCTGGAACAGAACTACACCGAGATCCTCAGCCAGATTGGCGAGGACGTCTCCCGTGAGGGCCTGCTCGACACGCCCAAGCGGGCTGCAAAGGCGATGAAGTATCTTTGCCGCGGTTATGAACAAACACTGGAAGAAGTGACCAACAACGCGTTGTTCAGTTCTGACAACAGCGAAATGGTGCTGGTGCGGGACATCGAGCTGTACTCGATGTGCGAGCACCACATGCTGCCTTTCATTGGCAAGGCCCACGTGGCCTACCTGCCCAAAGGCAAGGTGCTGGGCCTGTCCAAGGTGGCGCGCATTGTCGACATGTACGCCCGCCGCCTGCAAATCCAGGAAAACCTCAGCCGCCAGATCGCCGAGGCCGTGCAGCAGGTTACTGGGGCAGCGGGCGTTGCTGTGGTTATCGAAGCCAAGCACATGTGCATGATGATGCGCGGTGTAGAGAAGCAAAACTCCAGCATGATCACTTCGGTGATGCTGGGCGAGTTCCGCGAAAACGCGTCCACCCGCAGCGAGTTCCTCAGCCTGATCAAGTGATTGGCTGCAAGCCCCAGGCCGACCCTTGCCAGGTCGGCTTTTTCATTTCAGGAGTTGCCCCATGATCGTCAAAGCCCTGCGGGTTGGCCTCGGCCAGCTCATCGTCTTCGCAGACTTGATCAGCCGCCCAGCCAAGCTCAAGCGCGAGCCGGCAGCCCAGGCCCGCGTCGCCGAGGCGGCCAAGGGGCTGGCGCTGTACCAGTTTCATGCCTGCCCGTTCTGCGTTAAAACCCGCCGCACCCTGCACCGCCTGAATGTGCCGGTGGCCCTGCGTGACGCCAAGAACGACCCACAGCACCGCCAGGCGCTGCTGGAAGGCGGGGGCCGGGTGAAGGTACCGTGCCTGCGCATCGAGCAAGATGGCAAGGTGACCTGGATGTATGAATCCAAGGCCATCATCGCTTACCTGGATGAACGCTTCGCTGCCGGCTAACGTTGGGGCCGCCCCTTACCCCACCATCGGCACATGCCGCGGGTGGCTGCTGACGCGCTCGAGCCAGGCGCGTACCGCCGGGTAATCCGCCAGGTCAAAGCCGCCTTGGTGGGCGACATGGGTGTAGGCGTACAGCGCCACGTCGGCAATGGAGTATTGCTCGCCCACCAGGTAGGGGGTCATCTGCAGCTGCCGCTCCATCACGCGCAATGCCTTGTAGCCGCCTTTGTGCAGTTTGCGGTACTCCTCCAGCCGCGCTTCGGGCAAGCCCAGGTAGAACTGGATGAACCTGGCCACGGCAATGTATGGCTCATGGCTGTACTGCTCGAAAAACTGCCACTGCAACACTTGGGTGCGCAGGCGTGGCTCGGTGGGCAGGAACTCGCTGCCATCGGCGAGGAAGTTGAGAATGGCGTTGGACTCCCACAGGTAGGTGCCGTCTTCCAGCTCCAGAACGGGCACCTTGCCGTTGGGGTTCATCGCCAGAAACGCCGGGGTTTCGGTTTCGCCCTTGAGAATGTCCACCGGGTGCCACTCGCAGGGCCGGCCCAACAGGCTCAACATGAGCTTGACCTTGTAGCAGTTGCCCGACTGGTAGTCGCCATACACCTTGTACATCACCCCTCCCCTGCAAAGCAGTTGTGCAATAGCGCCCAATAGTTGGCGACTGTACGGTTAAAAGCAATCGCCGCTGTATGACAAACCTCACCGCGGCTGGCGGTAGTCTGAAAAACTGCTTACACCCTGACAAGGATTTTGTTCATGCCCCATGCCACCCCCGCACGCCTGAGGCCCCTGGCCGATACCTCGGCATCGGCCATCGTTGCCGGCTTCATTGCCATGCTGACCGGTTATACCAGCTCGTTGGTATTGATGTTCCAGGCCGGCCAGGCCGCCGGGTTGACCACCGCGCAGATCTCGTCGTGGATCTGGGCACTGTCGATTGGCATGGCAGTGTGCAGCATCGGCCTGTCACTGCGCTACCGCACCCCCATTACCGTCGCCTGGTCTACACCTGGCGCAGCGCTGCTGATCACCAGCCTGGGCGGCGTGAGTTACGGCGAAGCCATCGGTGCCTACATCACCTGCGCCTTGCTGGTGCTGGCCTGCGGATTGACCGGTAGTTTCGAGCGGCTGGTCAGACGTATCCCGGCGTCCCTGGCCTCGGCGCTGCTGGCCGGCATCCTGTTCAAGATCGGCAGTGAAATCTTCGTCGCGGCGCAGCACCGCACCTTGCTGGTGCTGGGCATGTTCTTCAGCTACCTGCTGGTCAAACGCCTGTCGCCGCGCTACTGCGTACTGGCGGCGCTGGTGGTGGGCACTGCGTTGTCCGGCGCCTTGGGCCTGTTGGACTTCAGCGGCTTTCACCTGGAGGTCGCAAAACCGGTGTGGACCACCCCAAGCTTCTCGCTGGCTGCCACCATCAGCATCGGCATCCCCTTGTTCGTCGTGGCGATGACCTCGCAGAACATGCCGGGTGTGGCCGTGCTGCGTGCAGACGGCTACCAGGTCCCGGCCTCCCCGCTGATTTCCGCCACGGGGTTTGCTTCGTTGCTGCTGGCGCCGTTCGGGTCCCACGGGGTCAACCTGGCGGCGATCAGTGCGGCCATCTGCACAGGCCCGCACGCCCATGAAGACCCTGGCAAACGCTATACCGCTGCGGTGTGGTGCGGGCTGTTCTATGGTATCGCCGGGGTATTCGGCGCAACGCTGGCCGCGCTGTTTGCCGCCTTGCCCAAAGAGCTGGTGCTGTCGATTGCCGCGCTAGCCCTGTTCGGCTCGATCATGAACGGGCTGACCGTGGCCATGAGCGAGGCCCGCGAACGAGAAGCTGCGGTCATCACCTTCATGGTCACGGCGTCGGGCCTGACGCTGTTCTCGATCGGCTCGGCGTTCTGGGGCATCGTGGCCGGGGTCTTGGCACTGGTGATCCTCAACCCCCGCCGCAGCTGACACGGGTCACAACCGGAAGTGGCCCACCATGCCCTTGAGGTCGGTGCCCAACTGCGCCAGCTCCACACTCGACCTGGCGCTGCCCTGCATGGCCAGCGCCGCCTGGTCGGCGCTGCTGCGAATCTGCGTGACACTGCGGCTGATTTCTTCAGCCACCGAGCTCTGTTCCTCTGCCGCTGCCGCTATTTGCTGGTTCATCTGCTGAATCAATGACACCGCAGCCGCAATGCTGCCCAAGGCACTCTCGGTGTGCAAGGCATCGGCCACCGCCAGGCGTACCAGCTCGGTACTGCCCCTGATCTGGGCCACCGACTGCTGGGCGTTGCCACGCAAGCTGGCCACCAGGGTTTCGATCTGCTCGGTGGACTGCCGGGTACGCCGCGCCAGCGCACGCACCTCGTCGGCCACCACGGCAAAGCCCCGCCCCTGTTCACCGGCGCGGGCTGCCTCGATGGCCGCATTCAGCGCCAACAGGTTGGTCTGCTCGGCCACGCTCTTGATCACCTCCAGCACATCGCCGATGGTGTGAATTTCGGAGCTGAGGCTGTCGATGCCGGCACTGGCCGTTTCTGCCGCTGCCGCCAACTGCTCGATACGCTGCATGCTCTGGCGCACCACCTGCTGCCCGGAATCCACCTTCTCATCCGCCGCCTGGGCCGCCTGCGCGGCCTCTTCGGCGTTGCGCGCCACATCATGCACGGTCGCCGTCATCTGCTGCATGGCGGTGGCCACTTGTTCGGTTTCTTCTTTCTGGCTGCCCACCTCACGGTTGGTCTGCTCGGTCACGGCCGACAGCGCCTGGGCGCTGCCGGCCAGTTGCTCGATACCTTGCTGCAACCCGCTGACGATGCCCGACAACCCTGCCGCCATCTGCTGCATGGCCTGCATCAATTGCCCCACCTCGTCACGGCGCGGGGCCGGTGCCTCGAATGCCAGTTCGCCGTCAGCAATGCGCCGGGCGCGGGCGATCACGTGCTTGAGTGGGCCGACCACGGCGCGGGTGATCAGCCAGGCGGCCAGAATGCCGACCAGCAGCGCCAGCCCCGTGGCCACGGCAATCGCTACTGCGTTGCGTTGCAGGTCACCCTGCAGGGCCTGCTCCTGCCCCAGGTAGGCCTGGTCCACCCGGCCGGTTACCTGTTCGGCACTGGCCTGCAACTGGCCCTTCAGGCCCTGCTCCAGCGCCAGCTGATCGGTGTATTCATTGAGCTTTTCCGAAAAACTTCCGATATGCCCCGCCACTTCGTTCAGCACGCTTTGGTAACCGCTGTCGGTCACCGCCGCCTGCAGCTGGGTCACGAGGGCTGCAGCTTCGACCGTTTGCGGGATGCGCGCCTGGCTCACGTCATCCTCACCTTTGCGGCTTTTATCCAGGCGCACCCGCGCTTCATCCATGGCCTGCAACATCAGGCGCGACACCTGGGCAACCTGGGCGGCCTGCTCCAGAAACTCGCCACCCTGCTGCCCTTGGGACTGCTTGAGCGTGTACACCCCATCGTCGGCCAGGCCTGACTGCAGCACGTCGAGGTTGTTGGCCACACTCGACACCGACCAACTGGCGGTATCCAGCGCCAGCTCCTTGGCCTGCACCGCCCCTACGAACGCTTCGAATGCCTTGCCGTAGGCCGCCAGGTCGGTTTCCGCTGCCGCCAGCGCCGGCTGTTCGCGCGCGCGCTCGGCCAGGCCCTTGAGGCCACCGCGCAACGCCTCGGCCTGCTTGATGTCGGAGCTAAGGGCAAAAGACTGCTCATGCTGGCGCAGGCGCAGCAGGTCGGTGTTGAACTGCGCCAACTGCCTCAGGCTGTCGAAGCGCTGGCCAACACTGTGCAGGGCAGCAATGCCAATGGCAGCCACGGCCAGGGTCAGCAAGAGCACCAGGGCGAACCCCAGGGTGAGTTTGCGGGCCATGCCCAGGTTGGCCAACACACCCTGCTTGCTTGCGCCCATGCCCATTCCCCTTCTGTGTGTCAGGTTATGCCGAAGGCCAAGGGTGGCAACGTTGCCAGCGTCGGAACAAGGGCCTGACGTCAGAATAGTGTCAAATAGCTATGAACGTGTCGCTAACAGCTTGCCGGAGGTCGCCCAGCATATTGAATGAAGGTTGGGGCGCGGGAATGTTGCCCGTCAGCGACATCGTTAGCGCTGCAGGTTCAGATCGCCGTGGCTCCACCGTCCACCGTCAGACAATGGCCCGTAGTGAATCCCGCCCCGTCGCTGCACAGGTACAGCACGGCGCTGGCAATTTCTTCGACTTTGCCAATACGCCCCACCGGGTGCATGGCGGCGGCAAACTCTGCCTTGCGCGGGTCGGCTTCGTAGGCGCGCCGGAACATGTCAGTGTCGATAACGGCGGGGCACACGGCGTTTACCCGCACACCTTTTTTGGCGTACTCGATGGCTGCCGACTTGGTCAGGCCAATCACCGCATGCTTGGACGCACTGTAGATACTCATTTGGGGCGCCGCCCCCAGCCCCGCCACCGAGGCAGTATTGACGATGGCGCCGCCGCCCTGGGCCAGCAGCAGTGGCAGTTGGTACTTCATGCACAGCCATACCCCCTTCACGTTTACCCCCATGATCGCGTCGAACTGTGCTTCGCTGCCCTCGGGCAGGCGGCCCTGCTCGATCTCGATGCCGGCATTGTTGAAGGCATAGTCCAGCCGGCCATAGGCCGCGATCAGGTGTTCGTGCATCTGGCGCACCTGGCCTTCGCGGGTTACGTCACACTCGATGAACAGGGCCTCGCCGCCTGCGGCACGGATCTGCGCCACCGTGGCTTCGCCGCCCACAGCATCCAGGTCAGCCACCACCACTTTCAAGCCCTCGCAGGCGAATGCCAGGGCCGTCGCCCGGCCAATACCGGCGCCGCCACCGGTGACCAAGGCCACCTGGCCCGCAAAACTCATGCTCATCGCCTGCTCCTGTGAGGGTGTAAAGGAGCCCAGAGCATAGTCAGCCGCTGACCAGGCGGGCAGCATCATCACATGAGCATTTGTGACACCATGCTTGTCAGTGATGTTACGCACTGCGTTTCATCAACAAGGTAAATTGGCCGTCTGACCCTTTCATTCTTCTCTAGGAGCCATCATGACCCAGACCAACCGCCGCTTCCTGCTCGTAAAACGCCCGGTCGGCGCCGTGCGCCGCGATGACTTCGGCTACGAAACGGTGCCCGCCGAACAGCCCGGCGAAGGCCAGGTACTGGTGCGTAACCTGTACCTGTCACTGGACCCGGCCATGCGCGGCTGGATGAACGAAGGCAAGTCCTACATCCCCCCGGTGGCCCTGGGCCAGGTAATGCGCGCCTTGGGTGTGGGCGAAGTGATTGCCTCCAACCACCCGGGCTTCAAGGCCGGCGACCATGTAGGCGGGGCCCTGGGTGTGCAGGATTACTTCACCGGTGACGCACAGGGCCTGCACAAGATCGACCCCAACCTGGCACCCCTGCCCCGCTACCTGTCGGCGCTGGGCATGACCGGTATGACGGCCTATTTCGCCTTACTGGAAGTGGGCCAGCCGAAGGCCGGTGACACGGTGGTGATTTCTGGCGCTGCCGGTGCGGTGGGTAGCATTGTGGGCCAGATCGCCAAGATCAAAGGCTGCCACGTGGTAGGCATCGCTGGCGGCAAAGAGAAGTGCCAGTACCTGAAAGACGAACTGGGCTTCGACGGGGTAATCGACTACAAGGCCGAAGACGTGCTGGCAGGCCTGAAACGCGAGTGCCCCAAAGGCGTGGACGTTTACTTCGACAACGTAGGCGGCGAGATTCTGGATGCCGTGCTTACCCGCATCAACTTCAAGGCGCGTATCGTGATTTGCGGTGCCATCAGCCAGTACAACAACAAGGAAGCCGTCAAGGGCCCGGCCAACTACCTGGCACTGCTGGTAAACCGTGCGCGCATGGAAGGCTTTGTGGTGATGGACCATGCCAAGGATTACGGCAAGGCGGCGCAGGAAATGGCCGGCTGGCTGGCCAGCGGGCAGGTCAAGAGCAAGGAAGATGTGGTGGAAGGGCTGGAGACGTTCCCTGAGACGCTGTTGAAGCTGTTCAACGGTGAAAACTTCGGGAAGCTGGTGTTGAAGGTGTGAATGCGTGGGGCTGCTGTGCAGCCCCGCTATTATCGCGGCAGCTTAGCCGCGAATTTCGGCAACCACCGCTGCCAGGGCCTGGGCCGGGTCGGCAGCCTGGCTGATGGGGCGACCGATTACCAGGTAGTCAGAACCTGCATCCAGCGCCTGGCGCGGGGTAAGGATGCGGCGCTGGTCATCCTGGGCACTGCCCGCCGGCCGAATGCCTGGGGTTACCAATTGCAGGCCTGGGTGCGCCGCCTTCAGTGCTGGCGCTTCCAGAGCCGAGCACACCAGGCCGTCCATGCCGGCCTTTTGCGCCAGCGCAGCCAGCCTCAGC
The DNA here is from genome assembly GCF_016647875.1 of Pseudomonas sp. S36. Taxonomy (NCBI): domain Bacteria; kingdom Pseudomonadati; phylum Pseudomonadota; class Gammaproteobacteria; order Pseudomonadales; family Pseudomonadaceae; genus Pseudomonas; species Pseudomonas sp. S36. The sequence goes on from NZ_JACVVG010000061.1 coordinate 20,519, forward strand.
ACCTGCTCCTGGGGGTCAACGTCCAAACCGATGCCGGCCAGGTCTTCACGCTCCATGCTCGTAAGCACGGTCACGCCGATCAGCAACGGCTGTGGGCCGCTCCGCTTGGCCAGCTCCTCACGGCACGCCGCCATCATGCGCAGGCCGCCCGAGCAATGTACGTTGACCATCCACACGCCCATCTCTGCCGCTGCTTTTACCGCCATGGCCGTGGTGTTGGGGATGTCGTGGAATTTCAGGTCCAGGAACACTTCGAAGCCCTTTTCACACAGGGTTTCGACAATGCCCGAAGCGCTGCTGGTGAACAGCTCCTTGCCAACCTTCACCCGGCACAGCGCGGGGTCTAGCTGGTCAGCCAGCTTCAGGGCGGCCTCACGGGTGGGGAAATCCAGGGCGACGATCAGGGGCGTCTGGCAGGCGGACATGGGCACGGTCTCTTGGCAAGTCGAAAACGGCGCGCATTGTAAACGATGTGGTGCGGGGTTGGGGGCTACGGTTGATGGAAATGGCCAAGCGGTGAAGCGCGCCACGGCTGTACCATGGAACCAACGAAGCGCGTTGCCGATCAAAATCGGTAACTACGCTGCCATCCCGTAAGGAGAACGACAATGCCCTGGTATGCCTGGCTGATCCTGTTAGTAGCCCTTGGCTCCATCGTCGGCGGGCTGATGATGCTGCGCGACACGGCCAAGAAATTGCCCCTTACCGATGAGCAATTGTGCAAGGTACATGAGCGCAATGCCGAGGCGGATGCCAAGGATGCTCAGAACCGTTGAGCGATATGGGTTCGTGTAGGAGCTAGCGTAGCTCGCGATGGGGTGCGTAGCGCCCCCGGCGATG